>NZ_SCND01000165.1:0-12584 GCF_005503585.1 Pseudomonas sp. 2VD | reverse complement strand
GGATATGGGCGCATGACCCGCCTGCCACCCAGCGCCATCAGCCAGGCCATGCGCCCATATCCGGCGCAGCGCCTTTCCGCTGCCGACTTCACCCGCCAGGTCGCCCACCTGCAAAGCCTCAGGAATGCCCTATGAGCGAACAGACGCCCGAACAACCGAGCACCGCGCCCAACCCGGCGCTCCAGCGCCAGCGCGCCAGCCAGCTGGCCCAGGCCCTGCGCAGCGAACTGCAGAAAGCCCTGATCGGCCAGGGCGCGGTGATCGACGATGTGCTCACCGCGTTGCTCGCCGGCGGCCACGTGTTGGTGGAAGGCGTGCCGGGGCTCGGCAAGACCCTGCTGGTACGCGCCCTGGCGCGCTGCTTCGACGGCGGCTTCGCGCGCATCCAGTTCACCCCCGACCTGATGCCCAGCGACGTCACCGGCCACGCCGTATACGACCTCGCCAGCGAGCAGTTCAAGCTGCGCAAGGGGCCGGTGTTCACCCACCTGCTGCTGGCGGACGAGATCAACCGCGCGCCGGCCAAGACCCAGGCCGCCCTGCTGGAAGTGATGCAGGAGCGCCAGGTCACCCTGGAAGGACGCGCCCTGCCGGTGCCGCAGCCGTTCATGGTGCTGGCGACGCAGAACCCGATCGAGCAGGAAGGCACCTATCCGCTGCCGGAAGCCGAACTCGACCGCTTCATGCTCAAGCTGCGCATCGATTACCCGGCCGAAGCCGAGGAGCAGACCCTGGTGCGCCAGGTGACCCGCTCCGCGCGCAGCGACATGCTCGACGTGGCCAACCTGCGGCCGCTGCTGAAGGACAAGGACGTTCTCGCCCTGCAGCGGATCGCCAGCGACCTGCCGATCGACGACCAGGTCCTCGACTATGCCGTGCGCCTGGCCCGCACCACCCGCAACTGGCCGGGCCTGGCCCTCGGCGCCGGACCTCGCGCGTCGATCGCCCTGGTCCGTTGCGGCCGGGCGCGGGCGCTGCTGCGCGGCGGCGAGTTCGTGGTGCCGGACGACATCAAGGGCTGTGCCCTGGCGGTCCTGCGCCATCGGGTCCGGCTGTCTCCGGAGCTGGACATCGAGGGGCTGTCGGTGGACCAGGTCCTGCAACAGTTGCTCGACCAGGTACCGGCCCCCCGCGTATGAAGCCATCGCGCGCCCTGCTGGCGCTGTTCGCCGCGCTCCTGCTGCTGGCCATCGGCTTGGGCAGCCTGTCGGCGCTCGGCCAGCGGTTGCCTGCTCAACTGCATACATTCTGGTGGGCGGCGCTCGCCGCGCTGCTCCTGCTCGGCCTGCTGGACGCCCTGTGGGCGCGCCGCCAGGCGGTGCCGAAGCTGAGCCGCCAGCTCAGCGGCAACCTGCCGCTGGGGCGCTGGAGCGAAGTGCGCCTGCATCTGCAGCACACCTATCGGCGTCCGGTTCGCCTGACCCTGTTCGATCACCTGCCGGCCGGCATGGCTTTCGAGTACCTGCCGCAGGAGGTCGAACTGCGCCCGGGCGAAAGTACCGAGGTCGGCTACCGGGTGCGGCCGCTCAACCGCGGTCACTTCGTGTTTCCCCGCTGCGAGCTGGGACTGCCCAGCCCGCTGCGCCTGTGGCGGCAGCGCCGCTACCTGGAAGCACGCGGCGAGACCCGCGTCTACCCGGACTTCGCCCGCCTCTACGGCGCCGAACTGATGGCGGTCGACCACTGGCTCAACCAGATCGGCGTACGCGGCGGCCAGCGCCGCGGCCTCGGCCTGGAGTTCCACCAGTTGCGCGAATTCCGCGACGGCGACACCCTGCGCCAGATCGACTGGAAGGCCACCGCTCGCAAACGCACGCCGATCGCCCGCGAATACCAGGACGAACGCGACCAGCAGATCCTCTTCCTGCTCGACTGCGGCCGCCGCATGCGCAGCCAGGACGGCGACCTGTCGCACTTCGACCATGCCCTCAACGCCAGCCTGCTGCTGGCCTACGTGGCCCTGCGCCAGGGCGATGCGGTGGGCGCCATGACCTTCGCCGGCGACGACCGCCGGCACCTCCCGCCGGGCAAGGGCAGCGCCCAGCTCGGCGCGCTGCTCAACACCGTCTACGACCTGCAGACCAGCCAGCGTCCCGCCGACTTCCCGGAAGCCGTGCAGGCGGTGCTGTCCCGCCAGCGGCGGCGGGCCCTGGTGATCCTGGTGACCAACCTGCGCGACGAGGACGACGAGGAACTGCTCGGCGCGGTGAAACGCCTGGGCCGCCAGCACCGGGTGCTGGTCGCCAGCCTGCGCGAGGAAGTGCTCGACACCCTGCGCCAGGAGCCGGTCGCCCGCTATGAGCAGGCGCTCGCCTACACCGGCACCATCGACTACCTGAATGCGCGCAACGGCCTCCACGAGAAGCTCGCGGCCCACGGCGTGCCAGTGCTCGATGCGCGTCCCAGCGAACTCGGGCCGGAGCTGATCAGCCGCTACCTGGGCTGGAAGCGCGCCGGCGTGCTTTGACGGATCAGACCGACTGCGGCTGGCGGGGGAAGCTGAAGTAGCGGCGCAGCGCCTCCACCAGTTCGAGGAATTCGGCGGGCGGCGCCAGCAGATGGAAGCCGGAATCGAAATGACCGGGCGTGACGTCCTCGCAGGTCCACCGGCAGTCGGCGGAAAAATCGATGCATTGCGGGCGACCGCCCAGTCCCGGAACCTTCAGGCGCAGTTCGAAACGCGCGCCGACCAGCATCGGCAGTTGGCTGATCAGCAGCAGGCCGTCCTCGGAGACGTTGCCGATGTAGCCCATCGGCTTGTCGGTGATGCGATTGAACACCTTCAGGTAGCTGGGCAACTGATGGCGCTGGATATGTCGTTGAAGACCCATAATGGCATTTCGCTATGATTTGCAGTCCAGTATGACGATGCCGGCGCTCGGGGAACAAGCTCAGCGGCAGCGTTCGGACTCCCGCGAGGCCAGTTCGCGACGAATGGCGTCCAGCTCGGCATCGCTCAGGTAAACCGGCCCGCCGCCGGCGTCCTGCCGATAGAAGCGGCCGCCGCGTTCGAGCTGGGACAACTGTTGCCGCAAGCGCCCGCATTCCTCGGCCAGCGCAGCCTGGCGCTGGCCGGCACGTTCGGCGGCGGCGGTGCGTTCCTCGCGACGAGCATCGAAATACTCCTGGGTGCGCTGCTCGCGCTGGCGGGTCGCGGCGTCACGTTCCACCACCTGCGGCCTGACTTCGACGCGTTGCGCGCCGGCCGGTGGCGTGGCGGAGAAGTGTACCTTGCCCTGGGCATCGGTCCAGCGATAGATGTCCGCCTGCGCCAGCACGGGCATCAGGGCGACACAGAACCACAGGGCACGCATGCGAACCTCCTCCGTGAAATCCAGGACGAAGCTTACCGGATCGACCGGGGTCCCATGCGACCGACGGTCAGCCTGAACGCCCGTCCAGTCTCCCGGCCGCCTACAGGCGGGTCGGCACGGCGCTGGCCGAGGCCGGCGTCTCGTTCAGCCGGCCCAGCTGACGCAAGGTCTCCAGCCGCGCCTTGGCACGGTAGGCATATTCGCTGGTGGGGTAACGGGCGATGATGAAGTGGTAGGTCTGCGCCGCGTCGACGAACAGGCTCTGGCGTTCCAGGCACTGGCCGCGCAGCAGCGAGATTTCCGGCTGCAGGTAGGGCCGCGCGCGAATCCGCCGTTCGGCCCGCGACAGGTCGAGCATCACCTGTGCGCAATCGCCTTTGTCGTAGGCGCGGTAGGCCCCGTTCAGGTCGCTGTTCAGCGACCAGCTGTTACAACCGGTGGCACTCAGCGCCAGGCAGGCAACGATCAAGCTTCGCATAGGCATATCCTCCGTTGGGAACTGTATCGGCGCGTATTGGCGTGACTGAAGGGCCTGACTAGACTGGGGTGGCTCTCGCCCTGGCGCCAAGGAGATGCCATGCGCTTCGCCCGCCGTCTCGTCCTGCTCCCATTGTTGTCGCTGCTGGCCGCCTGTTCGCCGACCACGCCGCTGTTCGTCGCCCAGGTGACCACTGGCGAAGTCGCCGAATACAAGCAGATGAAGAGCAACCGCATGACCGCCGCCATCGAGGAGGAAGGCGACCTGCTGACCTACAGCGCCATGGCGATCCGCGACAACAGGAGCGCCGAGGCGGAGAAGCTCTACCTCACCGGCTACGACAATAGCCGCTACAGCGCCGAGGTGCGCGGTATCTCGCTGTACCAGATCGGCCTGATCTACATGAGCCGCTACAACGACCAGCGCGACGACGCCAAGGCCACCGACTACTTCCAGCGCGTGGTCCGCGAGTTCCCCGGCACCCACGCCGCCGAGCATGCCCAGGCGCGCCTGCTGGCGATGCGGCAGCGAGCCAGGGAGCCGGTGCAGAAGAGCGCCCGCGAATTGCTCGCCACCTGGAAGCCGCAGCAGAACCTCGACCTCTACAAGACCAGCCTCGACCCGGACATGACCCTGCTGTCGCGCCGCGCGGTGCTCAAGGATCGCGTCGACGAGGCCGCCGAGCTCTACCTGCTGGCGGTCAACGATCCGGCGATTCCTGCCGGTATAAAGGAAAAGGCCCTCTACCAGCTCGGCCTGATGTACCTGGCGCCGGACAACCCGCACCCGAACCGCGACAAGGCCATCGAATACCTGCGCCGCCAGTTGCTCGACTATCCTGAAGGCGAATTGTCGAACAAGGCCAGCCGGCACCTCGACCAAGCGCTCAACGTGCAACCGCGCTGATCCCCGCCGGACTGACCCAGATCAAGCGCCCGTCGCGGCGCCTGGTCTGCAATGGCATTCCCGTCCAGTGCCAGGAGCGTTGCCATGAACCTGCATAACCTGCTGGTGGTCGTCGACCCGAGCAGCGACGAACAGCCGGCCCTTACCCGCGCCCAGTGGATCGCCGAACGCAGCGGCGCCAGCGTCGAGTTGCTGCTGTGCGACTTCAACCCGGCGCTGGACGGCGGGCTGTTCTTCGACAGTCACTCGCTGCAGCGTGCCCGCGACCTTTACCTGGACGAACGGGTCACCTGGCTGGAGCAGCTTTCCATGCCGCTGCAGCAGGCCGGCATCCGCACTCAGGTCGAGGCCCAGTGGGGCAAGCCGCTGGACCGGATGGTCCTGCAACGGGTCGGCGAAACCCGGCCCGACCTGGTCCTCAAGAGCACCCGCAAGCACAACCTGCTGCGCCGCCTGCTACTGGGCAACAGCGACTGGCAATTGATCCGCCACTGCCCGCAGCCGCTCTGGCTGGTCCATCACGACGCCTGGCGCGGCCAGCGCCTGTGCGCGGCGCTCGACCCACTGCATGCCAGCGACAAGCCGGCCGCCCTCGATCACCGGCTGATCGCCGCCGCCCGCCAGCTCGAAGCCAGCCTGGGGCTGCGCGCCGACTACCTGCATACCCACGCGGCGATGCCGCGCAGCCTGCTGTTCGACGCGGAAATGCTCGCCGGCTACGAGCGTTTCGTGCTGCAACATGAGGAACGTCACCGCCAGGCCTTCGACGACCTGCTGGCAGCCTACCCGGAGATCGCCGCGGAGCGCCGCCACCTGCTGGCCGGCTATGCCGAGCAGGCGATCCCCGACTTCGTCCGGGCCAACGACATCGACCTGCTGCTGATGGGCGCGGTCGCCCGGGGGCACCTGGACAACGCGCTGATCGGGCAAACCGCCGAACGCGTCCTGGAGGAGGTGGAATGCGACCTGCTGGTGCTCAAACCGACAAATGACATCTGATGCAGATAGTATGACTCCGCAGTCGCCGCCGAGCCTCGCCGGTGGTAGCCTGCACGCCAGCGTTATCCAAGGAGTCCTTTGCATGTCCGTTCGCCGCACCAAAATCGTCGCCACCCTCGGCCCAGCCAGCAATTCCCCGGAAGTGCTGGAGCAACTGATCCTGGCCGGGATCGACGTCGCCCGCCTCAACTTCTCCCACGGCACCCCCGATGAACACCGCGCCCGCGCCAGGCTGGTGCGCGAACTGGCGGCCAAGCACGGCCGCTTCGTCGCCCTGCTCGGCGACCTGCAAGGACCGAAGATCCGCATCGCCAAGTTCGCCAACAAGCGCATCGAATTGCAGGTCGGCG
Organism: Pseudomonas sp. 2VD; assembly: GCF_005503585.1. Taxonomy (NCBI): domain Bacteria; kingdom Pseudomonadati; phylum Pseudomonadota; class Gammaproteobacteria; order Pseudomonadales; family Pseudomonadaceae; genus Pseudomonas; species Pseudomonas sp. 2VD. The sequence goes on along the minus strand of NZ_SCND01000165.1, from coordinate 6,537 downwards.
ACAAGTTCCGCTTCTCCACCAGCCACGCCCGCGACGCCGGTACCCAGGAAGTGGTCGGCATCGACTACCCGGACCTGGTGAAGGACTGCGGGGTCGGCGATGAACTGCTGCTGGACGACGGCCGGGTGGTGATGGTGGTCGAGGAAGTCGCCGCCGACGAACTGCGCTGCCGGGTGCTGATCGGCGGCCCGCTGTCCGACCACAAGGGCATCAACCGCCGCGGCGGCGGTCTCACCGCGCCGGCGCTGACCGACAAGGACAAGGCCGACATCAAGCTGGCCGCGGACATGGACCTGGACTACGTGGCCGTTTCCTTCCCGCGCGACGCCAAGGACATGGAATACGCCCGCCGCCTGCTCACCGAGGCCGGAGGCAAGGCCTGGCTGGTAGCCAAGATCGAGCGCGCCGAGGCGGTCGCCGACGACGACGCCCTCGACGGCCTGATTCGTGCCAGCGACGCGGTGATGGTGGCCCGTGGCGACCTCGGCGTGGAAATCGGCGATGCCGAGCTGGTCGGCATCCAGAAGAAGATCATCCTGCACGCCCGCCGCAACAATAAAGTGGTGATCACCGCGACCCAGATGATGGAGTCGATGATCCACAGCCCGATGCCGACCCGCGCGGAAGTCTCCGACGTGGCCAACGCCGTGCTCGACTACACCGATGCGGTGATGCTCTCGGCGGAAAGCGCCGCCGGCGAGTACCCGGTGGAAGCGGTGCAAGCCATGGCCCGCGTCTGCCAGGGCGCCGAGAAGCACCCGACCAGCCAGAAATCCAGCCACCGCCTCGGCCAGACCTTCGACCGCTGCGACGAGAGCATCGCCCTGGCGTCGATGTACACGGCCAACCACTTCCCGGGGATCAAGGCGATCATCTGCCTGACCGAAAGCGGCTTCACCCCGCTGATCATGTCGCGCATCCGCTCGTCGGTACCGATCTACGCCTACTCCCCGCACCGCGAGACCCAGGCTCGCGTGGCGATGTTCCGCGGCGTGGAAACCATCCCCTTCGACCCGGCGGCGCTGCCGGCGGAGAAAGTCAGCCAGGCCGCGGTCGACGAGTTGCTCAAGCGCGGCGTGGTGACCAAGGGCGACTGGGTGATCCTGACCAAGGGCGACAGCTACACCGCCCAGGGCGGCACCAACACCATGAAGGTGCTGCACGTCGGCGACCTGCTGGTATAAGCGCACGTCGCGGCGGATAACGCCTGGGGCGTTATCCGCCCTACGGACCGGCGCTCCGCTGGCCCACTCAGGCGAACCTGGAGAAATCCGGCTGGCGCCGGTGCATGAAGGCGCTGAGCGCCTCGATCGCCTCGGGCGAGCGCAGTCGGGTACTGAAGATATCGCCTTCCTCGGCGATCACCCGGCGAAGCTCCTCGATAAACGGCGCTTTCATCAGGCGCTTGCTCTCCACTACCGCCGAGGGCGCCAGGTGCAGGAAGCGCCGGGCCGCATCGCGGGCGTGCTCCAGCACCGTGGCGCCATCCTCCAGCGCCGCATTGGCCAGGCCCCAGGCCGCCGCCTGCTCGCCGCTGAAGTCCTGGCCGAGCATCAGCAATTCCGCAGCCTTGGCATGACCGAGCATGCGCGGCAGGATCAGGCTCGAGCCGAACTCCGGTGTCAGGCCGAGGTTGACGAACGGCATCTTCAATCGCGCGTTGCGACCAACGAAGACCAGATCGCAATGCAGCAGCAGGGTGGTGCCGATACCCACCGCCGGTCCGTTCACCGCGGCGATCACCGGCTTGGGGAATTCCAGCAGGGCGCTCATGAAACGGCCGACCGGGCTGTCGCGCAGGGATGGCGGTTGCTCGAGGAAGTCGAGGATGTCGTTGCCGCTGGTGAAGCAGGCGTCGCCGCCAGTGATCAGCACCACCCGCACAGCCGTATCGGCCTGCGCCTCCAGCAGCGCCTCGGCCATCCGGCTGTACATCGCGCGGGTCAGCGCGTTCTTCTTGTCCTGGCGGTCCAGGCGCAGGGTCAGCAGCCCCGTTTCGCGTTCGACCCGAATCAGCTCGCTCATCGTCACTCCAGGGATGCGGCGCAAGGCCGCGGCAATGGCTGCAAGGCACCGCCACCGGCGCCGCGTCAGGCGTGGGGCAGGAACAGGTCCGCCAGGGTCTGGCTACGCGGTACGCCGGCCAGGTAGAGATGCCGGGCGAAGCGTTCGACGCTGGCGGGTTGGCCGCAGAGTAAGGCCATGCTGCGCCGCGGAACAAGGCGGAGATCGGCCAAGGCAGAGGGCAACTGCGCCGCCGACACCAGGTTGACGCGCAGTTGCGGATGACGCCCGGCCAACTCCGCCAACTCGCTCGCCAGGTAGTGGTCGCGCGCCAGGTGCAGCAGCTGGATCGGCGCCTGGTGTTCCGCGCGCAAGGCCTCGCGAAGTATCCCCCAGAGCGGCGCCAGCCCGGTGCCGGCGGCCATCAGCAACAGCGGTCGCTCCTGCCAGTCCGGCTCGTAGCGCAACGCCCCGCCGCGCAGTTCGCCCAGGCGCAGGAGCGCGCCAGGCGCCAGGCGCCGGGCGCGGTCGCAGAACGCGCCGGGGGCGCTACAGTCGATGTGGAACTCCAGCCACGGGTCCTCGTGGGGCAGGCTGGCCAGCGAATAGGGACGCGCCACGCCATCGTCGCTCCACAGCAGCAGGTGCTGCCCGGCGCGATAGCGCAAGGGCCGCTCCGGCTCCAGGCGCAGGCGCAGCACATCACCCAGCCAGTGGCAGGCGACAACCCTGGCCGGCAGCCCGTCGCGCTCAGGATCGAAAGGTTGCAACACGAGGTCGCCGAGCACCCGGCACTGACAGGCCAGCCGCCAGCCCGCTTCGCGCCGTACCGGATCGAGCGCCTCCGGGAGGGTGTCTTCCACCTCGCCCTGCAGGCAATGCACCAGGCAGGCGTGGCAACTGCCGGCGCGGCAGCTATGGGGCACGGCGATGCCGCCGGCGAGCAGCGCATCCAGCAGGTTGCTGCCGGCGGCGACGGCAAGGCGTCGCTCGCCGACCCGTATGTCAGGCACTGGTGACCTCCCAGGTGGCGTCGCAGCGGTTTCGTCCGCCACGCTTGGCACGGTAGAGCGCCTGGTCGGCCCGCTGCAAGGCCTCGTCGAGATCGTCGTCGGCATACAGCAGGGTCATGCCCACCGAAAGGCTCAGGGTATCCACCGTGACCCCGACCGGTTCCGCCTGTTCGAACGCCAGGCGCAGGCGTTCGCAACAGCTTTCCAGCTGCTCCGCGTCGGCGTGGGGCAGCAGCAGGACGAACTCCTCGCCGCCGTAACGGGCCAGGACGTCGCCATCGCGCAGACAGGAACGCGCCACCGCAGCGAAGGTCTGCAGGACCCGATCGCCGGCGGCGTGGCCGTGGCGGTCGTTGATCCGCTTGAAGTGATCGAGGTCGATCAGCGCCAGGCCGTGCTGCCGGTTCGGCAGCAGGTCTTCCAGCGCCCGACTGGCCAGGCGCATGAAATGCCGGCGGTTGAACAGCCCGGTGAGTTCGTCGGTGGCCACCAGGTCTTCCAGTTGGCGCATCATGCCGCGCAGCGTGTCCTGGTGCGCCTGCAAGGCATAGCGGCGCTGGCGCATGCGTTGCCGCATCGCCTGTATGTAGCTGGCGAACAGGCTCAGCCAGACCATTACGATGAACATCACGAGCACCTGCAATGCAGCCCGGCCCGGCAGCTCGAGACGCTGCTGCAAGGCCTCTACCAGGTAGATGCCGGAAAAAGCGATGAACGCCAGCGCCGCACAGCGGGCGAAGACCCGCGGCGGCAGTTGGAACACGCCGAACAGCAGGGCCAGCACGTAGAACACCATGAAGGTGCCGCGCAGGCTGTCGACGTGATAGAGGAAATAGGTCAGCCAGGCGATCGCCACCAGCACCTGCGGCTCGGTCAGGCTGGGATCGGCGTAACGCAGGTTGCGACCGCTGGCGAACAGCCAGAGGAAGGCCAGTTGGCAAGCCACCACCAGGGTGGTGCTGGCCGCCGCGGTGGTCGGCGCTGCGCGGTAGAAGCCGCTGAGTAGCGCCAGCCAGAGCAGGACCAGGCCGAGCAGGTAGGTGCCTGCGGCCATGCCGAACCGGCGGAGCAAGAGCTTTTGCAGCGCACGCTGTTTCAGAGGAGGCTTGTCTGTGCGCATGGGCTCCGTCCCGTAATGGCACCTGGCCGCAATGTACCCTGCCCCCTGCGGGTTGCCTAGTCGAACGAACTGCCAGCTAGCGGACCGCGGATTTATCGGCCGACCAGCCGGCTGGCCGACCAAGGTCTGATCGTCGGCGCGTGCGCCCGTCTCGCCGGAACGGCTATACTGTCGCGCCTTTTTTGCGCCGGTGCCTGACCGGCGCGCTCCTCGGCTGCGGCCGGCTCCGTGACCCTGCCCCGCATCCGAATTACCCGCCTGAAGAGGACCGTGCTCCATGGCCGTGATCAAGCAAGACGACCTGATCCAGAGCGTCGCCGATGCCCTGCAGTTCATCTCCTACTACCACCCGGTCGATTTCATCCAGGCCATGCATGAGGCCTACCTGCGCGAAGAATCGCCGGCTGCCCGCGACTCCATGGCGCAGATCCTGATCAACTCGCGCATGTGCGCCACCGGCCACCGCCCGATCTGCCAGGACACCGGGATCGTCACCGTGTTCGTCCGGGTCGGCATGGACGTGCGCTGGGACGGCGCTACCATGAGCGTCGACGATATGATCAACGAAGGCGTGCGCCGCGCCTACAACCTGCCGGAGAACGTCCTGCGCGCCTCGATCCTGGCCGACCCGGCCGGCGCGCGGAAGAACACCAAGGACAACACGCCGGCGGTGATCCACTACTCCATCGTTCCCGGCGACAAGGTCGAGGTCGATGTCGCGGCCAAGGGCGGCGGCTCGGAGAACAAGTCGAAGATGGCCATGCTCAACCCGTCCGACTCGATCGTCGACTGGGTGCTGAAGACTGTACCGACCATGGGCGCCGGCTGGTGCCCGCCGGGCATGCTCGGCATCGGCATCGGCGGCACCGCGGAGAAAGCAGCGGTGATGGCGAAGGAAGTCCTCATGGACCCGATCGACATCCACGAACTGAAGGCCCGCGGCCCGCAGAACCGCATCGAGGAACTGCGCCTGGAGCTGTTCGAGAAGGTCAACCAGCTGGGCATCGGTGCCCAGGGCCTGGGCGGCCTGACCACCGTGCTCGACGTCAAGATCATGGACTACCCGACCCACGCCGCCTCGCTGCCGGTGTGCATGATCCCCAACTGCGCCGCGACCCGCCACGCCCACTTCGTGCTCGACGGCTCCGGCCCCGCCGAACTGGAAGCGCCGTCGCTCGACGCCTACCCGGAGATCGTCTGGGAAGCCGGCCCGTCCGCGCGCCGCGTCGACCTGGACAAGATCACCCCGGAAGAGGTGCAAAGCTGGAAACCGGGCGAGACCCTGCTGCTCAACGGCAAGATGCTCACCGGCCGCGACGCCGCGCACAAGCGCATGGTCGACATGCTGAACAAGGGCGAAACGCTGCCGGTGGACCTGAAAGGCCGCTTCATCTATTACGTCGGCCCGGTCGATCCGGTCGGCGACGAGGTGGTCGGCCCGGCCGGTCCCACCACCGCCACCCGGATGGACAAGTTCACCCGCCAGATCCTCGAACAGACCGGCCTGCTGGGCATGATCGGCAAGTCCGAGCGCGGTCCCATCGCCATCGAGGCGATCAAGGACAACAAGGCGGTATACCTGATGGCCGTCGGCGGCGCCGCCTACCTGGTCGCCCAGGCGATCAAGAAGTCCAAGGTGCTGGCCTTCGCCGAACTGGGCATGGAAGCGATCTACGAGTTCGAGGTGAAGGACATGCCGGTCACCGTCGCGGTCGATACCAACGGCGAGTCGGTGCACATCACCGGCCCGGCGGTCTGGCAGAAGAAGATCGCCGAAAGCCTGGCGGTCGAGGTCAAGTAAGCCTGCTCCGTCCCTGAAAAAGCCCGGCCCCGCGCCGGGCTTTTTCGTACGGCCACTGGCCGGAGCCTGGACTGGCAGCGCCGCAGGCGCCTTGGTTCAGCCGAACCAGAAATACAGCAAGGTCAGGTTCGCCGCCGAGATCAGGCCGAACAACGACCAGGCCAGCGCGCTGACCCAGCGCGGGTTGACGAACTCCCCCATCAGGTTCCGGTCGCTGCTGAAGCGAATCAGCGGCCACAGGGCGAACGGCAATTGCAGGCTGAGCACCACCTGGCTGAGCACCAGCAGCTTGCCTACCGCGCCTTCGCCCAGCCAGAGCACGCCGATCAAGGCCGGCACCAGGGCCAGGCCGCGGGTGATCAGGCGCCGCTGCCAGCAGGGAATCTTCGCCCGGAGGAAACCCTCCATCACCACCTGCCCGGCAATGGTGCCGGTGAAGGTCGAGCTTTGCCCCGCCGCCAGCAGGGCGAAGCCGAACAGGAAGCTGGCCAGGGCGCCGCCCACCAGCGGGTCGAGCAGGTGGTAGGCGTCCTGGATCTCCACCACCTCGGTGTGGCCGCTGCCGTGGAAAGCCGCGGCGGCGAGGATCAGGATCGCCG
>NZ_SCND01000164.1:0-12602 GCF_005503585.1 Pseudomonas sp. 2VD | reverse complement strand
CGTCAGGCGGATGCGCAGCAGCAGGGTGCGGTGGGCTGCGAGGAAGCGCGGCACCTGCGCCAGCGGAATTGCCAGGCCTTCGCTGTCGCCGGGGCCCACCGCGGTATAGCCGACCGGCTGGCGCGGCGGATCGAACGGCGGCTGGGCCGACACGCTGAGCGACAGGGTGTCCACGGCGAAGCCGGCGAGCAGGTCGTCGAGGGACTCGATCGACAGGTACAGCGAGCGGTAGGCGGGGTTGTCCTCGTAGGGATGGACGTCGGCGATGACCTGCTCGTAGAAGCGCTGCTCGAAACGCCGGTCGCTGTTCAGCTTGCGGAAGAACTGGATGAAGTAGTCGCGCACCTCCTGGTCGAGGTCGTCGCAGACGTGGCTGACCAGGTTCAGGTAGCGCGGCGAGCGGCGCTCGATGCCGGGGTCGAGCTGATCGATGCGGCGCTGCCAGGGGAAGCTTGCGCCGCTGCTCCGGTAATCGGCGTCCTCGACCTCCAGTGCGGCGCGGATCAGCTCCAGGGTATGCGGGTTCTTCGGCCCGCGGTCCTTCAGCGCCACGCTGGCGTGGTTCTCGCCGTCGACGATGGCGAAGGCGATCTCGCCGCGCGATTCTTCCAGGCGCCAGCCGGGCCTGGCGCGCTGGCGGACATCCAGTTCGAGGCTCAGGCGGCAGGCGTTGAGGTTCGCCGTGGCGATCCGCACCGTGCCGTCGCCGCCGGCTTCGTTGGCGATGGCTTCGACGCCGCTGTAGCCGACATTGCCCACCAGTACCGTGGCGAGCAGGCGGCCGGCGCCGTACCAGGCCTCGGCGCCGAACAGGTCGCGCTCGGCGAGTTGCCAGGAGTACGGCGAGCCCAGCTCCAGTCCCTTCAGCACCTGGGTGCCGGTCTGCCCGACGAAGCGGTTCCAGCCTTTCAGTACGCGACCGATGAAGGAGCGTCCCTTGTGCGCCAGCGGCGAGCCGAAGTTGGCCGGGGCGAGCATCAGGAAGCGCTTGACCGGCGCGCTGGCGGGGTCGAAGTGGCGGGTCAGCCAGTCGCGCAGCACCAGGGCGCCGGTGCTGTGCACCACCACGTCAACCGTGCGCGGTGCCCGCGACAGTCCCTGGGCGGTCCAGGCGCGATCCAGGGCGGCGGCGAGGTCGGCGTAGGTGACGTCGTCCTGCAGGGAGATCCAGTCGGCGAGGCGGATCTGCGTCGGCGCACTGCCGAACCAGGCTTCCAGCTGCTCGGCGAGGCGGCGGAACGACTTCGAATCGTCGCTCCAGCCGTGGACGATGACGATCGAACGGGGCATGTCCGGCATCCTCTGGGGCTGATCCGGGCGACTATAGATCATGCGCCGCGGCGACGTGCCCTGACCTGTGAAAACGTCTAGGATGCGGCGGTCGCCCCCGACTGCCGCCGGCGCGGCATCGCCAGCGCGTTGCTGCGGCAGGCGCGGGACGACTGTCGCGGCGACCGCCTGTTCACTTCCTGCAACCGCTCCAACCTGCCGATGCGGCGCCTGCTGGAGCGCGAGGGATTCCAGCCGAGCGGGGTGATCGACAACCTCGACGAAGGTGATCCGGAGCTGGTCTTCGTGCGTTTCCTCGCGCCGTCGCGCTGAGTCCCGGGCTCATTTCAGGTTGCCGGCGAGGAACTGGCGCAGGCGCTCGCTGCGCGGCGCGCCGAACACCTGGTCCGGCGTCCCTTGCTCTTCGATCACGCCCTGGTGGAGGAAGATCACATGGCTGGAAACCTGGCGGGCGAAGGCCATCTCGTGGGTGACCAGGACCATGGTGCGACCTTCCTCGGCCAACTGCTGCATGACTTTCAGCACTTCGCCGACCAGTTCCGGATCGAGCGCCGAGGTCGGTTCGTCGAACAGCATCACCTGCGGCTCCATGGCCAGGGCGCGGGCGATCGCCACGCGCTGTTGCTGGCCGCCGGAGAGTTCGCAGGGATACTGCCGTTCGACCTTCTCCGCCAGGCCGACCTTGGCCAGGTAGTGGCGCGCGCGGGCCACGGCGTCGTCGCGGTTCATTCTCAGGACGTTGACCGGGCACTCGACCACGTTCTCCAGCACCGTCAGGTGGCTCCACAGGTTGAAATGCTGGAAGACCATCGCCAGCCGGCTGCGGATCCTCTGCAACTGCCGGGGATCGGCGGCGCGCAGCTCGCCCAGGGCGCCGGGACGGGTGCGCAGTTCCTCGTCGCCGACGCGGATGCGCCCGGCACAGGGCTTTTCCAGGAAGTTGACGCAGCGCAGGAAGGTGCTCTTGCCCGAGCCGGAGGAGCCGATGATGCTGATCACGTCTCCCTTGCCGGCCCTGAGCGAAACGCCCCTGAGCACCTCATGGCTGCCGTAGCGCTTGTGGATGTCTTCGACCTGCAGGCTGTACATGCGCGTGTCTCCGGGAGAGGTCAGTGGGTTTGCGGTCTGAGGTAGGCCAGCCAGCGCAGCTCGCCGCGGCGGAACAGCCAGATCAGCAGGAAGGCGGTGCCGGCGTAGAGCGCGCCGGCGATGCCGAAGGACAGGAACGGCGCATAGGTGGCGGAATTGACGTCGCGGGCCACCTTGAGCAGGTCCGGCACGGTGGCGGTGAACGCCACCGAGGTGGAATGCAGCATCAGGATCACTTCGTTGCTGAAGTACGGCAGTGCCCGGCGCAGCGCCGAGGGCAGGACGATGCGCCGGTAGAGGGTGAAGCCGCCCATGCCGTAGGCGCGCGCCGCTTCCACTTCGCCGTGGGGCGTGTTCCTGATCGCGCCGGCGAAGATTTCCGTCATGTAGGCGCAGGTGTTGAGGACGAAGGCCAGTACCGTGCAGTTGAAGCCGTCGCGGAAGAACGCGTTGAGAAAGTCCTGGGCGCGTATGGCATTCAGGCTGTAGACGCCGGTGTAGAAGAACAGCAACTGGATGTACAGCGGGGTGCCGCGGAACACGTAGGTGTAGAGCCAGACCGGGTAGCGCAGCAGCGGGTTGCCGCAGGTTCGCGCCACCGCCAGCGGGATGGCCAGCAGGAAGCCAAGCGCCACGGCGAGGATCAGCAGCCACAGGGTCATCGCCAGTCCGGTCAGTTGCAGGCCGTCGGTCCACAGGTAGGCCTGCCAGTATTCGTCGAGTACCGCGTTCATGGCAGCGGCCTCCTGACGCCCAGCGAGCTGCGCCGCTCCAGCCACAGCAGCGCGGCGTTGGAGATTGCGGTGATGGCCAGGTAGATAAGCCCGCAGATCAGGGTGAAGTGGAAGAACTGCAGGGTGCCCTTGCCGGCGTCCTGGGTGGCCTTGACCAGGTCGCCGAGGCCGATGATCGAGACCAGCGCGGTGGACTTGACCAGCACCTGCCAGTTGTTGCCGATGCCCGGCAGGGCGTAGCGCAGCATCTGCGGCAGGAGTACCCGGCGGAACACTCGCCAGCGCCCCATGCCGTAGGCTTGCGCGGCTTCGACCTGGCCGGCCGGGACCGCCTGGAAGGCGCCGCGGAAGGTTTCCGTGAAGTAGGCGCCATAGATGAACGCCAGGGTGACGCAGCCGGCGGCGAACGGGTCGATGTCGACCTGGCCGATGCCGAGGGCGTCGGTGACGCGGTTGAGGAGGATCTGCAGGCTGAAGAACAGCAACAGCATGATGACCAGGTCAGGGACGCTGCGGATCAGCGTCGTATAGCCGCTGGCCAGGGCGCGCAGCGGGCGGTTGGCGGCGAGCTTGGCGCTGGCGCCGAGGAGGCCGATGAGCACGGCGCCGAGCAGGGAGCCCAGCGCCAGCTTCAGGGTCACCAGGGTGCCGGCGAGTATCTGCGGGCCGAAGCCGTCGAGGAACATTTCACTCTCCATTGCTTGTTGTTGTCGGTCGAGGTGAAAAGCGGCCGGACGCCGTTCAGGGCGCGCCGTAGAGGTCGAAATCGAAGTAGCGGGCGTTGATTCGCGCGTAGGTCCCGTTGGCGCGGATCGTCGCCAGCGCCTTGTTCAGGTCCTCGCGCAGCGCCACGTCTTCCTTGCGCAGGCCGATGCCGTCGCCGACCCCGAAGTAGCGAGGGTCGTCCAGCACCGCTCCGGCCAGTTCGAAATCCTTGCCGACCGGCTTGTCGAGGAAGCCGTAGCTGGCCTGCACCGCGCCTTGCAGCGAGGCGTCGAGGCGGCCCATGACGAGGTCGGCGTAGACCTGGTCCTGGTTCTGGTAGGAGACGACCCGCACCCCCTTGGCGGCCCATTCGGCCTTGGCGTAGGCCTCCTGGTTGGAGCCCTGGCCGACCCCCACGCGCTTGCCGCGCAGGCTCTCGGCGTCGGGCAGGAGCGCCGAGCCGCGGCGTACCACCAGGCGGCTCGGCGCGTTGGAGACGCGGTCGGTGAAGGCGATGTGCTGTGCGCGTTTCGGCGTGATGGTCATCGACGAGACGATGGCGTCGATCTTGCGCGACAGCAGCGCCGGGATGATGCCGTCCCAGTTGCTTTCGACCCATTCGCAGCGGGCTCGCAGCTCCGCGCAGAGGGCTTCGCCGATCTCGATGCCGAAGCCTGCCAGGCGGCCGTCCGGCTGCTTGTATTCGAGCGGCGGGTAGGTCGGGTCGACGCCCAGGCGCAGGACCTTGCCGGTCCAGTCGGCGGCGCCGGCCGGTGCGGCGAGGAGGAGGGAGAGGGTGATGCTGCCGAGGGTTCTTGTCATTGTGGTTGTCCTCTGTCGATCCGCGCGCGCCAGGCCGCGCGCCCGTTGAAAACCCTGGCTCAGGCCAGGAAGCGCTCGGCCAGTCGCACCCAGTAGCTGGCGCCGACGGCCAGGCAGTCGTCGTTGAAGTCGTAGCCGGGGTTGTGCAACTGGCAGCCGCTCTCGCCCTGGCCATTGCCGATCACCAGGTAGCTGCCGGGACAGCGTTCGAGGATGAAGGCGAAATCCTCGCTGGCGGTGAACGGCCGCAGTCCGTCGATCAGGCATTCCTCGCCCAGCCAGTCGCGGGCCACCTCGCGGGCGAACGCGGTCTGCCCGGGATGGTTGACCAGCACCGGATGGCAATGCCGGTAGTCGACCTCCGCCCGCGCGCCGAAGCTGGCGGCCTGGCCGCGGGCCAGTTCGCCGATGCGGCGCTCCAGCAGGGCACGGGTTTCCGCGGTCAGGGCGCGGACGCTGAGGATCATTTCGGCGCTGGCCGGGATCACGTTGGAGACCGTCCCGGCATGGATCGCGCCGACGCTGACGATCGCGGTGTCCTGCGGATCGACGTTGCGCGAGACGATGCTCTGCAAGGCCAGCACGATGGCGGAGCAGACCACCACCGGGTCGACGGTGCGCTGCGGCACCGCGCCGTGGCCGCCGCTGCCGATCACGCGGATGACCACGGTGTCGGCCGAGGCCATGAAGGGGCCGGGATGGAAACCCAGGTGGCCGACGGGGTATCCCGGGACGTTGTGCATGGCGAAGATGGCGTCGCAGGGGAAGCGCTCCAGCAGCCCGTCGTCGAGCATCGCGCGGGCACCGCCGAGGCCCTCTTCGGCAGGCTGGAAGATCAGTTGCAGGGTGCCGCGCCAGTGCGGCGACTCGACCAGGTGCCTGGCCGCGGCGAGGAGCATCGCGGTGTGGCCGTCGTGGCCGCAGGCGTGCATCACGCCGTCCACCTGGCTGGCGTAGGGCAGGCCGGTGGCTTCCTGGATCGGCAGCGCGTCCATGTCGGCGCGCAGGCCCAGCGCGGGGCCCTCGCCGCGGCACAGGGTGCCGACCACGCCGGTGCGACCCACCCCACGGCTGACCTGGTAGCCCCAGGCCTCCAGGCATTCGGCGACCAGCGCGGCGGTTCGCCGTTCCTCGAAACCCAGCTCCGGGTGGGCATGGATGTGGCGGCGCAAGGTAACCATCTCTTCCCGCAGCGCCGCGATGGCGGGCAGGACGGCAGGCTCGGTCATTCTTCTTGTTCTCCTCAAGGGCTCCGACCGGTGGGCGGCAGGGTGTTGTCGAAGCCGATGGTAGGCAAGCGGGGGACTGGCGGGGAGGCTCGCTTTGGCTATGATGACAACCTTTCGTTGTCACCTCGGTAAGCCCGTGAAACTCCACCAGTTGCAAGCCCTGGTCGCCAGTGCCGACGCCGGCGGCATCCGCGCCGCCGCCCGCGCCCTGGGGATTTCCCAGGCGGCCGTGACCCGCGCGCTGCGCGAACTGGAAACCGAACAGCATCTGCCGCTGTTCGTCCGCACGCCCAGCGGCCTGACCTTCACCGAATACGGCAAGGCGCTGCTGATCCACGCCCGGCTGGTGCTCAAGCAACTGGAGCACGCGCAGGTCGAACTCGACCACCTGCGTGGCCAGGCCAGCGGCCGGCTGTGCATCGGGGTGACGCCTTGGGTGGCGCTGACCTTCCTCTCGGAGGCGGTGCAGGCGTTCCGCGAGCGCATGCCGGAGGTGCGCCTGGAGCTTTTCGAAAGCCTGATGGCGGTGGCCCAGCCATTGCTTCGCGACGGCAGCATGGATTTCGCCATCGGCCCGCTGCACGGCGCCCAGGCGGCCCAGGAATTCGCCTGCGAGAAGCTGCTCGACTACGACACCGCGGTGCTGGTCCGCCAGGGGCATCCGCTGGCGGGTTGCGGCTCGATCCACGAACTGCTGGAACAGGATTGGGCGTTGAACTACACCGGCGACGGCCACGACACCCTGATGCGCGAGCTGTTCTGGCGCCACGGCGCCTTGATCGACGAGCGGCGCATCGTCCGTGCGCACTCCGTGGCTATCCTGCAGACCCTGGTGGAGCAGGCCGACATGTGCACCTGGGTGCCGGCGATCATCGGCGCCGCCCCGCCGTTGCTCGGCCGGGTAGTGCCGCTGGCGCTGCGGGAAACCTTCGAGCCACGGCGGCTGGGCATCATCACCCGGCGCGGCGGCGCCCTCAGCAATCCGGCGCAATGCTTCGTCGAGTGCCTGCTGCAGGTGATCCGCCGCCACGCCCGCTCGGCGAAGAAGGATGACCGGCGCCTGTTCGAAACCCTGCGCCTGCTAGTCTGATTCCTACTGGCACGGACGTACGGTCGCTCAAGATCGGTCGTGCTGCGACCGATAGCCTGGAAAGCCACGAGCGAGGATGCCGGCATGCTGCAATGGTTCGCTAACCTATCGTTCCGCAGGAAAATCGCCCTGCCGATCCTCTTGCTGGCGGTGCTTCTGCTGCTGGTGGGCGCGCTCGGCGTGCATGGCATCGCCCAGCAGAACGAATCCAACCAGCGCCTGGGCAAGCGTTTTCTCCCCGGCATCGCCCTGCTGCTCAACGCCGACCGCGATCTCTACCAGGCCTTCGTCGCCGAGCGCAGCCTGCTCGATAGCCTCCTGAACGCCGAGCAGATCGCCGGCCTGAGGAACGATCACGCGGAAAACCTGCAGCAGGCCCTGGATCGGGTGCGCCAGTACGCGGCGATGCAGCCGGGCGAGGCGGAACTGGCCAAGGTCGCCGAGTTCGAGCGCGGCTATGCCCTCTGGAGCGCGACCTCGGCGCGGGTGCTGAGCCTGGCGGCCAGCGATCCGAGCGCCGCGGCGCAGCTCAGCTACGGTGACAGCGATCGCCAGTTCGGGGCGATGCGCGAGGTGATCAACCAGCTCGACGAGATGGAAGAGGCGGCCGCGGCCGCCGACGGCGAGGCGTCCTCCGCGCTGGGCGAGCGGCACCGCTGGCAGCAGGTGGCGCTGGTGGCGTTCGGCCTGCTGGTGTGCCTGTCGCTGGTGCTGGTGTTCCCCGGCCTGGTGACCCGTCCGTTGCAGCGCCTGCTGCAACGCCTGGAAGAGATCGCCAACGGCGATGGCGACCTGCGCGTGCGCCTGGAGGTCACTTCGCGCGACGAACCCGGCCGCCTCGGCAGCGCCTTCAACGCCTTCCTCGACAAGTTGCAGCCGCTGATCCGCGAGGTCGGCCGGGTCACCGGCGAGGTCGCCGATTCCGCCGGTTCGCTGGCCGGCATGACCGCCGCTAACGATCGTCTGATCAACAGCGAGCACGCGTCGGTGGACCAGGTCAGCACCGCCGCGACGCAGATGAGCAGCGCCGTCCACGAGGTGGCGCGCAACGCCCAGAGCGCCGCGCAGGTGGCCCATGACGCCCGCCGGCAGGCGCGCGAGGGCGCCAACGTGGTGGAAGCGACCATCGAGGTGATCCGCCAGTTGGCGCAGGAAGTGGAGAGCAGTTCCGAGAGCATCCAGCAACTGGCCCAGGAAACCGCCAGCATCGACGCGGTGCTGACAGTGATCAAGGGCATCGCCGAACAGACCAACCTGCTTGCCCTCAACGCCGCCATCGAGGCCGCGCGGGCCGGCGAGCAGGGTCGCGGTTTCGCCGTGGTGGCCGACGAGGTGCGGGCGCTGGCGGCGCGCACCCAGGATTCGACCAAGGACATCCAGGCGCGCATCGAGCGCCTCCAGGCCGGGGTGCAGAACGCCGTGCGGGCCATGCAGTCGGGCAGCCTCAAGGCGCGCGACAGCGTCGAGCGCGCCGCCGGGGTCGACGGCGTGCTGGCGGCCACCGGCGACGCGGTGGGGCGGATCAACGACCTCGCCGCGCAGATCGCCTCGGCCTGCGAGGAGCAGAGCCGGGTGATCGACGAAATCGCCCGCAACATCAGCGAGGTGCGCGAGCTTTCCGCCCAGGCGGCGGAACATTCGGAGCAGGGTACCGGGGCCAGCCGCCGGCTGTCCGAGCTGTCCTCGGAACTGGCGCGGCTGGTCGGGCGTTTCCGCGTCTGAAGCGCCGCCGCCTAGCGCGGCGCCAGCCAGATCGCCACGCCGGCCAGTGCCGCCGGGACCAGGAAGACCAGCAGCAGGATCGGCAGTTCTTCGCGCAAGCCGTAGCCGGCGTGCTGGACGCCGACCCACAGGTTGACCAGCGCGACGGCCAGCCAGGTCGGCAGGAACAGGCCGGCAGCGGGCGCCGGTCCGGCCTCCCAGAGTTCGCCGAAGAGCAGGAACAGGCCGAGCAGGATGATCCCGCCGGCGATTACCAGGGTCACGTGCATGGGGTCTTTCCCGGACAGGTGCCGGTCGCCGTGGCGGCGACCGGGACGCTGGGTCACTTGGTGGTGTAGCCGCCGTTGATGAGGATGGTCTGGCCGGTGATCCACCAGCCTTCGCTGACCAGGTGGCGGATGAACGGCACCACGTCCTCGATGTCGGTCAGGCCGGTCCTGGAGAAGGGCGACAGCGCCGCTGCGGTCTTGTGGTAGGCCACCGCGTCGGCGCCCTCGGCGGGATAGAAGAAGGGCGTGTCCATCGGACCCGGGCCGACCGCGGTGACCGAAATGCCGCGCGCGCCGAATTCCTTGGAGGCGGCGCGGGTGAAGTGCTCCACCGGCGCCTTGGTGCCGGCATAGGCGGCGTAGTACGGGGTATAGGCGCCAAGCAGGGAGGTCACCAGGGTGCAGATCTTGCCGTTGTCGTTGACGTGCTTGCCGGCTTCGCGCAGGAAGAAGAACGCAGATTTGGCATTGACCGCGCTCATCTCGTCGTATTCGGCCTCGCTGATCTCGGTGAAAGGCTTCTTCAACACCTTGCCGACGGTGTTGATGGCGATGTCCGGCTTGCCCACCGCGGCGATGGCGTCGGCGAACAGCTTTTCCATGGCCGCGGCGCTGGTGAGATCGCCCTGCAGCGCTACCGCCTTGGCCCCGGCTGCCTGCAGCGCGGCGACGGTGGCGTCGGCGTCGGCCTTGCTCGCGGCGCTGTTGTAGTGGATGGCGATGGCCTTCGCGCCGTGGGCGGCGAGATCGCGGGCGATCAGCCCACCCAGGTTCTTGGCGCCGCCGGTGACGAGTACGGTCTTGCCTTTGATGGAGTGGTCGACCATGGGGTGTTTCTCCTGCGGTGAGTGGAGAACCCAGTCTAGGGAGGGCGGCCTTGCGGAGTAATCGTGGCGGCCTGGATAGATTGTCCAGAAACGCCGATCAATTCCCGCCTCCGGAGGAGCGCAGCCGGCTGCACGAATCTTCTAGAACCCCGGGACGGGCGCGTTATAGTCGCGACGACGAAACCAACGAGTGGGAAGACCTGACGCACGATGGGCAGCCGAGACTGGATCGACCTGGCCCGCGACGCCGAGACCGGGATCGAGACCCTGCGCGCCCATTTCGAGGGCCACGCCTACGATCCGCATTGGCACGACAGCTACCTGATCGGCTACACCGAGATCGGCGTGCAGCAATTCAACTGCCGCCGACGCCGACACGACAGCACCGCCGGCCAGGTATTCCTGGTCGAGCCGGGGGAGATCCACGACGGCCGCGCGCCGATCGCCGGCGGCTTCACCTACTCGATGCTGTACCTGCAGCCGGACTGGTTGCGGCGCGAACTGCGGGCGACCTTCGACGACGCGCCCAGCGACCGCGATCCCGGCTTCCACGCCAACCTCACCGAAGACCCGCGCCTGACCCTGGCCATCGCCCAGGCCTTCCGCGTCCTGCATGGCCGCGAGCTGCGACTGCTGCGGCAGACCGCCCTGGAGCTGGTGCTGGAGCGGCTGCGCGTGCACCTCGGCTGGCGCGAGGCGAAGCCGTTCGATCCGCGCCTGCCGCTGGTGGCGCAGAAAGCCCGCGACTACCTGCATGCGCACTTCTACCAGGACATCGGCCTGGACGAGCTGGCCAGCGCCTGCGGTACCGACCGCTTCCGCCTGAACCGTGCATTCAAGGCCGCCTACGGCTTGCCACCCTACGCCTACCTGGTCCAGTTGCGGCTGGCCAAGGCGCGGCAGATGCTCGCTGTCGGCGGGCAACCGGCGGACCTCGCCAGCGCCCTCGGCTTCGCCGACCAGAGCCATCTCGGCCGCTGGTTCCGGCGCGCCTACGGGATGACTCCGGCGGCCTACCGCAGGCAGTGCACCCAGCTTCCAGACTGAGGCCCGGTGCGCCGCCAGGATGAAGGCTCCCCCGCCACAGGAGCCCGTCCATGCAATCCCTCGCGCCCTTCCTGCTGTTCGCCGTCGTCGCCTCGATCACCCCCGGACCGACCAACATCCTGGTCCTGAGCAACAGCCAGCGCCACGGCCTGGCCGCCGCCTGGCCGATCGTGCTCGGCGCCTGCGCGGCGGTGGCGGCGCTGATCCTGCTGCTCGGGCTCGGCCTGGGCGAGCTGCTGCGGCGCCACCCGTTGCTCCAGCAGGGGCTCGCCTGGCTTGGCGTCGGCTGGCTCAGCTACCTGGCCTGGAGCCTGTTCCGCAGCGCGGGCGGCATCGACGGCGCGGAGCCGCCGCGGCGCCTCGGCGTGCTCGGCGGCGCGGCGTTGCAACTGGTCAATCCCAAGGCCTGGATGATGGCCCTCGCCGCGCTGGCGCTGTTCGCCGGGGAAGGCGCCGGACAGGCCGGGCGGATCGGCCTGCTGGCGTTGCTGTTCTTCCTGGTTTCGCTGCCGTGCCTGGCCAGCTGGGCCTTGCTCGGCGTCGGCAGCGCGCGGCTGCTGCGCTCGCCGTCGCTGATGAAGCGCTTCAACCAGGGCATGGCGCTGTTGCTGCTGGCCTCGGCCTGGGCCGCCCTGCTGCTCTGAGGCGGTCCGGTAGCTTCCTGACAAACCTGTGGGTTGGTACGCCGGGCCCGGGTTGGCTATGGTGGGACGATCCGTAGCCATGGCGCGGTCGCCGTCAGCACGCCGCGCAAGGAACCTCCATGTTGAAACCCGACATCACTGCCTTCTTCGACCCGGCCACCTCCACCTACAGCTATGTGGTGCGCGACCCGTCCAGCCGCGCCTGCGCCATCGTCGACCCGGTGCTCGACTACGACCCGGCCGCCGGGCGTACCAGCCATGCCAGCGCCGAACGCCTGATCGCCCACGTTCGCCAGCACGACCTGCAGGTGGAATGGCTGCTGGAGACCCACGTGCACGCCGACCACCTGTCGGCGGCCATCTTCCTGCAGCGCGAACTGGGCGGGCGCCTGGCCATCGGCGCGCGAATCACCCAGGTGCAGGCGAAATTCTCCGGCCTGTTCAACCTGGGCGAGGCGTTCCCGGTGGACGGCCGCCAGTTCGAGCACCTGTTCGAGGACGGCGAGTCGTTCCGCATCGGCGCCCTGGAATGCCGCGCGCTGCATACCCCGGGGCATACCCCGGCGTGCATGACCTACCTGGTCGGCGACAGCGCCTTCGTCGGCGATACCCTGTTCATGCCCGACTACGGCACCGCCCGCTGCGATTTCCCCGGCGGCGACGCGCGCCAGCTGTATCGCTCGATCCAGCGCCTGTTCGCGCTACCCGACGCGACCCGCCTGTTCATGTGCCACGACTACACGGCTCCCGGCCGCGACGACCACCGCTGCGAAACCAGCGTCGGCGAGCAGCGCCGGCACAACGTGCACGTCCGCGAAGGCGTCGACGAGGAGGCGTTCGTCGCCATGCGCCAGCAGCGCGATGCCACCCTCGGCATGCCGTCCCTGATGCTGCCGGCGATCCAGGTCAACATGCGCGGCGGCAACCTGCCGCCGGTGGAAGGCAACGGGGTGCGTTACCTGAAGATCCCGCTGGATCTGTTCTGATCAGCTGCGGCGACGCAGCAGGAGAATGAAGAACAGCCCACCGATGGCCGCGGTGGCGATGCCGATGGGCAGGTCCTGGGGGGCGATCAGGGTGCGCGCGGCGACATCCATCCAGACCAGGAACAGCGCGCCGAGCAGGGCGCACACC
>NZ_SCND01000163.1:0-12625 GCF_005503585.1 Pseudomonas sp. 2VD | reverse complement strand
GCAGGCGCAGAGCGCCGAGATCAGCAGCGCCCGCGAGGACGCGCAGCGGCAGATGGACGCACTGAGCGTGCATCTCGGCGAACTGCAGGCGCGCCTGGTTCGGCTGGATGCCCTCGGCGAACGTCTCACCGAGCTGGCCGACGTCGACCCCGACGAGTTCGACTTCTCCCTGAGCGTCGGCCAGGGTGGCGTCGACGAACCGCTGGAGGGCAGCGCCTATGCCCCGCCGTCGTTCATGGCGACGCTGGACGAACTGGCGGCACGCCTGGATACCCGCGAGCAGCAGCTCGAGGTGCTGGAGCAACTGCTCGCCGACAAGCACATCAGCCAGTCGACCTACCTGGCCGGCCAGCCGGTGCGCCAGGGCTACATCTCCTCGCCGTTCGGGCGCCGGGTCAATCCGGTGAGCGGCCGCCTGAGCATGCACAAGGGCATCGACTTCGCCGCGCCGGCCGGCAGCGACGTGGTGGCCGTGGCGGCGGGGGTGGTGACCTGGTCCGGGCGCAAGAACGGCTATGGCAACGTGGTCGAGGTCGGGCACGCCGATGGCTACACCACGTTGTATGCCCATAACCAGAAGAACCTGGTCGAGGTCGGTGACCTGGTCAAGCGCGGCCAGGTGCTGGCCAAGGTCGGCAGCACCGGACGCTCCACCGGCTACCACGTACATTTCGAAGTGATGAAGGATGGCCGGGTAATGAATCCGCAAAGCTTCATCGCACGCGCGTCTGTTTCCGAGTGAGCGACGCGCATTGATCTGCTGTACTTTTCTCATACCCGTTTCCGGGTAGAATGTTCCCTTTCATGCCGTTGATCGGCACGGGCCGCCGGATGGGTGAGCCTTCCATTCCCCACGTGTGGATGACCAAGTCGATATGTTTGCGCCTTTGTTGAAGAAACTCTTTGGAAGCAAGAACGAGCGTGATGTAAAGCGCATGGCCAAGGCTGTACAGGCCATCAATGCGCTCGAGCCCCAGATGGTGGCGCTCTCCGACGAGCAGTTGAAGGCGAAAACGGCTGAATTCCAGCAGCGCTACGCCAAGGGCGAAACGCTCGACCAATTGCTGCCCGAAGCCTTCGCCGTGGTTCGCGAGGCTGGCAAGCGGGTGATGGGCATGCGCCACTTCGACGTCCAGCTGATCGGCGGCATGACCCTGCACGACGGCAAGATCGCCGAAATGCGTACCGGCGAGGGCAAGACCCTGGTGGGCACCCTGCCGGTCTACCTCAACGCGCTGTCCGGCAAGGGCGTGCACGTGGTCACGGTGAACGACTACCTGGCGCGCCGCGACGCCAACTGGATGCGCCCGCTGTACGAGTTCCTCGGCCTCAGCGTCGGCGTGGTCACTCCCTTCCAGCCGCCGGAAGACAAGCGCGCCGCCTACGCCGCCGATATCACCTACGGCACCAACAACGAATTCGGCTTCGATTACCTGCGCGACAACATGGCCTTCAGCCTGGACGACAAGTTCCAGCGCGAGCTGAACTTCGCCGTGGTCGACGAAGTGGACTCGATCCTCATCGACGAGGCGCGTACCCCGCTGATCATCTCCGGCCAGGCCGAAGACAGCTCCGAGCTGTACATCAAGATCAACAAGCTGATCCCGCGTCTCAAGCGCCAGGTCGAAGAGGTCGAGGGCAAGCCGACCGAGGAAGGCCACTACAGCATCGACGAGAAGACCCGCCAGGTCGAACTCAACGAGCAGGGCCACCAGTTCATCGAGGACCTGCTGAGCCAGAACGGCCTGCTCGGCGAAGGCGAGAGCCTCTACTCGGCGCACAACCTGAGCCTGCTGACCCACGTCTACGCAGCGCTGCGCGCGCACACCCTGTTCCACCGCAACGTCGAGTACATCGTCCAGGGCGACCAGATCCTCCTGATCGACGAGCACACTGGCCGCACCATGCCTGGCCGTCGCCTGTCCGAGGGCCTGCACCAGGCCATCGAGGCGAAGGAAGGCCTGCCGATCCAGGCCGAGAGCCAGACCCTGGCCTCCACCACCTTCCAGAACTACTTCCGCCTGTACAACAAGCTGGCCGGCATGACCGGCACCGCCGATACCGAGGCCTTCGAGTTCCGCCAGATCTACGGTCTCGACGTGGTGGTGATCCCGACCCACCGGCCGATCGCGCGCAAGGACTTCAACGACCTGGTCTACCTGACCCAGGAAGAGAAGTACGCGGCGATCATCACCGACATCAAGCAGTGCCAGGCCCTCGGCCGGCCGATCCTGGTCGGCACCGCGTCGATCGAGAGTTCCGAGTACGTTTCCAAGCTGTTGCAAGAGGCAGGCATCGAGCACAAGGTGCTCAACGCCAAGTACCACGAGAAGGAAGCCGAGATCATCGCCCAGGCTGGCGCGCCCGGTTCGGTGACCATCGCCACCAACATGGCCGGCCGCGGTACCGACATCCTCCTCGGCGGCAACTGGGAAGTCGAAGTCGCGGCCCTGGAGAACCCCACCGAGGAGCAGATCGCCCAGATCAAGGCCGAATGGCAGAAGCGCCACCAGCAGGTGATCGAGGCGGGTGGCCTGCACGTGATCGCCTCCGAGCGCCACGAATCCCGCCGGATCGACAACCAGTTGCGCGGCCGTGCCGGTCGTCAGGGCGACCCGGGTTCCAGCCGCTTCTACCTGTCGCTGGAAGACAACCTGATGCGGATCTTCGCCTCCGACCGGGTGAAGAACTTCATGAAGGCGCTGGGCATGCAGTCCGGCGAGGCGATCGAGCACCGCATGGTGACCAACGCCATCGAGAAGGCCCAGCGCAAGGTCGAAGGGCGCAACTTCGACATCCGCAAGCAACTGCTGGAATTCGATGACGTAGCCAACGAGCAGCGCAAGGTGATCTACCACATGCGCAACACCCTGCTGTCGGCAGAGGACGTGGGCGAGACCATCAAGGAGTTCCGCGAGGAAACCCTCAGCGCCACTATCAACCAGCACATTCCGCCGCAGTCGCTGCCCGAGCAGTGGGACATCGAAGGCCTGGAGGCCGCGCTGTACAGCGACTTCGCCGTACGCCTGCCGATCCAGCAGTGGCTGGACGAAGACGACAAGCTGTACGAGGAAACCCTGCGTAGCAAGATCCTCGAGCAGATCGTCGCCGCCTACTACGAGAAGGAAGAGCTGGCCGGCGCCGAAGCCCTGCGCGCCTTCGAGAAGCAGATGCTGCTGCGGGTACTGGACGACCTGTGGAAGGACCACCTGTCGACCATGGACCACCTGCGGCACGGCATCCACCTGCGTGGCTACGCGCAGAAGAATCCGAAGCAGGAATACAAGCGCGAGTCCTTCACCCTGTTCCAGGAGCTGCTGGACTCGATCAAGCGCGACACCATCCGCGTGCTGTCCCACGTCCAGGTCCGTCGCGAAGACCCGGCCGAAGAGGAGGCCCGCCTGCGTCGCGAGGCCGAGGAACTGGCCAAGCGCATGCAGTTCCAGCACGCCGAGGCTCCCTCGATGGAGCAGGCCGTGGCCGGCGAGGAAGAAGCGCTTCCCGAGGGCCCGGCTCCGGTCGTGCCGCTCGAGCCTGTGCGCAACGAGCAGAAGATCGGCCGCAACGAGCCTTGCCCGTGCGGTTCCGGCAAGAAATACAAGCACTGCCACGGGCAGCTGGACTAAGCTTCCCGCCTGGTTCACCAACGCCGCGACCGGTCCTGCCGCTCGCGGCGTTTGTTCGAATTGGCGCCAGCCCGGCGCCGATGCGTTTTCCGTCACGCCGTCGCAGACGGCATCGAGTCCACTGTTTGGTAAAGGAGCGCGTTCCCATGGCTGTCGGTCTTGGCCCCCTGTCCACCCTGCACCCGGTCCCCGGTTTCGAACTCGGCATCGCTTCCGCCGGCATCAAGCGACCGGGGCGCAAAGACGTGGTGGTCATGCGCTGCGCCGAAGGCTCCAGCGTGGCCGGGGTGTTCACCCTGAACGCGTTCTGTGCCGCGCCGGTGACCCTGGCCAAGCAGCGTTTCCTCGGTGAGGTGCGCTACCTGCTGACCAATACCGGCAACGCCAACGCCGGTACCGGCGAGGCCGGCCTCGCCGCCGCCGCGCAAACCTGCGCCAAGCTCGCCGAACTGGCCGGGGTCGCCGAGACTTCGGTGCTGCCATATTCCACCGGGGTGATCGGCGAGCCCCTGCCGGTGGCCAAGATCGAGGCGGCGTTGCCTGCGGCCCTGGCCGACCTGGCCGAGGACCGCTGGGCCGAAGCTGCCGCGGGGATCATGACCACCGATACCCTGCCCAAGGGCGCCAGCCGCCAGTTCGTGCACGATGGCGTGACCGTGACCGTCACCGGGATCAGCAAGGGCGCCGGGATGATCAAGCCGAACATGGCGACCATGCTCGGTTATATCGCCACCGACGCCAAGGTCGCCCAGGGCGTGCTGCAGGATCTGTTGCGCGACGCCGCCAACAAGTCCTTCAACCGCATCACCATCGACGGCGATACCTCCACCAACGACTGCTGCATGCTGATTGCCACCGGTCGCGCGGCGCTGCCGGAAGTCACCCAGGCCAGCGGCGCGCTGTTCGCCGCGTTGAAGCAAGCGGTACTGGAGGTTTCCATGGAGCTGGCCCAGGCCATCGTTCGCGATGGCGAGGGCGCGACCAAGTTCGTCACTGTTCAAGTCAACGGCGGCGCCACCCACCAGGAGTGCCTGGATGTCGGCTATGCCGTGGCCCACTCGCCGCTGATCAAGACCGCGCTGTTCGCCTCCGACCCGAACTGGGGACGCATCCTCGCCGCGGTCGGACGTGCCGGCGTGGCCAATCTGGACGTGAGCAAGATCGACGTGTTCCTTGGCGACGTCTGTATCGCCAGCCGTGGCGGCCGGGCGGCCAGTTACACCGAGGAGCAGGGCGCGGCGGTGATGGCCCAGGCCGAGATCGGCATCCGCATCGAACTGGGACGCGGCACCTGCAGCGAGACCATCTGGACCACCGACCTGTCCCACGAATACGTGAAGATCAACGCAGAGTACCGCACCTGAAGCCAGGCATTCCGATCCTTCATCGATGGATGAAAATCGGGAATTTGCCATCGGTCCGTGCGCCTCTTAAGTTCTCTGGTGCATGGCCGTCCGCGTCGGGCGGCCGAAGAGGAGAGGCGCATGGCCCTGACCATCGTGATTGGCAATCGCAATGACTCGTCCTGGTCGCTGCGGGGCTGGCTGGCCCTGCGCATGAGCGGGGCGGCGTTCGACGAGATCCTCGTCCCGCTGGGGCGGCCCGATACCCGGGAGCGGATCCTGCAATATTCGCCGACCGGCAAGGTGCCCTTGCTGAAAAGCGAGGATGGCGACATCTGGGATTCCCTGGCCATCGCCGAGTACCTCGCCGAGCGCTTCCCCGAGGCCCACCTGTGGCCGCGCGGCGAGGCGGCGCGGGCGCTGGCCCGTTCGGTCTGCGCGGAAATGCACAGCGGTTTCGCCGCGTTGCGCGGCGAGCTGCCGATGGACCTGCGGCGCCAGCAGCCATTGGTGGAATTGTCCGAGGCGACACGACAGGATATTCAACGTATCTGCGAAGCCTGGGCGGATTGCCGGCGGCGCTTCGGCCAGGACGGTCCGTTCCTGTTCGGCCACGCCAGCCTGGCGGATGCGTTCTACGCACCGGTGGCGGCGCGTTTCCGCAGTTATGCGGTGGAATTGCCGGATATCGCCCGGACCTATGTCGAGACGATTTATCAGTGGCCTGCGTTCCGCGCCTGGTACGACGCGGCATTGCGCGAGCAGGCCGGTAGTTGATGGCCGTCCGCCGCTTCCGGCGGTGCGTGACGGCAGTAGCGAGGAGATGATCCGTGAAACGAGTACATGTCGCCGCGGCCGTGATTCGTGGCTCCGATGGCCGGGTGCTGATCGCCCGGCGGCCGGAAGACAAGCATCAGGGCGGCCTGTGGGAGTTTCCCGGGGGCAAGGTGGAGGACGGCGAGCCGGTGCGCGCGGCGTTGGCCCGTGAGCTGGAAGAGGAACTGGGCATCCGTGTCGAGCGGGCCCGGCCGCTGATCCAGGTTCGCCACGACTATGCCGACAAGCACGTCCTGCTCGATGTCTGGGAGGTCGACGGGTTTTCCGGCGAAGCCCACGGCGTCGAGGGCCAACCGCTGGCCTGGGTGGAGCCGCGCGAGCTGGCGGACTACGAGTTCCCCGCCGCCAACGCGCCGATCGTCCAGGCCGCGCGCCTGCCGGCGCACTATCTGATCACCCCGGACGGCCTGGAGCCGGGCGAGCTGATCAGCGGCGTACGCAAGGCGGTGGAGGCGGGCATCCGCCTCATCCAGTTGCGCGCGCCGAACATGTTCAGTCCCGAATACCGCGATCTCGCCATCGATATCCAGGGACTCTGCGCCGGCAAGGCGCAACTGATGCTGAAAGGCCCGCTGGAGTGGCTGGGCGACTTCCCGGCTGCCGGCTGGCACCTGACCTCCGCTCAACTGCGCAAATACGCCAGCGCCGGTCGGCCGTTCCCCGAAGGGCGCCTGCTGGCCGCCTCCTGCCACGACGCGGAGGAACTGGCCCTGGCCGCCTCGATGGGAGTGGAGTTCGTCACCCTTTCGCCGGTACAGCCGACCGAGAGCCATCCCGGCGAGCCGGCGCTGGGGTGGGACAAGGCCGCCGAACTGATCGCCGGCTTCAACCAGCCGGTCTACCTGCTGGGTGGCGTCGGTCCGCAGCAAGCCGAGCAGGCTTGGGAGCATGGAGCCCAGGGCGTGGCGGGTATCCGTGCGTTCTGGCCGGGCGGCCTTTGACGGTGGAATGAAGAAAAAAGGAGGCTTCGGCCTCTTTTTTTCGTCTCGATGCCGAGCCCTCGCTCGCCGTCAGTCCGGTTTTGCCGCCGCCTCCCAGAGAATCTCCGCCACGCCCTGGCGCCGGGCGATGGCGCGGGCGGCGACGAACAGCAGGTCGGAGAGCCGGTTCAGGTAGCGCAGGCCGACGCCCTCCAGCGTTTCCTCCTGGTCCAGCGCCTGGCAGCGCCGTTCGGCACTGCGCGCCAGGCTGCGGCAGACATGGGCCTGGGCGACCAGGCGGGAACCGCCGGGGAGGATGAAATTCTTCAGCGGGCCCAGCTCGTCGTTCCAGCGGTCGATGCAGCTTTCCAGGCGTGCCACTTCCGTCTCGTCCAGGGCCCGATACTCCGGCATCGCCAGCTCCCCGCCGAGGTCGAACAGGCGGTGTTGCACTGGCGCCAGCGCCTGGACGATCTCCTCCAGGCCGGGATGTGCGCCACGCGCTTCCAGCAGCTCGGCAAGGAGCAGGCCCAACTGGCTGTTCAATTCGTCCACCGCGCCGATCGCCTCGATGCGTGGATGGCTCTTGGGCACTCGGCGTCCGCCGGCCAGGCCGGTCTCGCCGCGGTCGCCGGTACGGGTGTAGATCTTCGACAAACGATTGCCCATGGTTTCAACCTTCCTCTTCGTCGCCCCGCCGCAGGCTGCTACCGGGTTGCGGCAGAGCGGGCGGCAGGGCCTTGGCTTGTGCCGGGGCGACCGCTTCGGAGCTTTCCAGCGGCAGGCGGATGCTGAAGCAGGTGCCGCGGCCCAGTTCCGAGCGTACTTCCATCTGGCCCTTGTGATTGTTGGTGATGATGAAATACGAGACGGACAGGCCGAGACCGGTGCCCTGGCCGACTTCCTTGGTGGTGAAGAACGGCTCGAAGATACGCTTGCGCACCAGTTCGGGCATGCCGCTGCCGTTGTCTTCCACCTGGACTTCCGCCCAGGGCGGCGTCAGGCGCGTGCGCAGGACGATCCGACCCTGTTCGCCTTCCTCTTCGTCGTCGCGCTGGTGGATGGCCTGGGCGGCGTTCTTCAGCAGGTTGAGCAGGACCTGCTCGACCTCGTTGGCGATCACCGGCACCGGGCCGAGGTTGGGGTCGAACTCGTGGACGATCTGCAACGACTTGAAGTCGAAGCCTTCGGCCAGGTCGAAGTCGTTGCCGGCGATTTCCACCGCCTGTTCGAGCAGTGCGGGCAGTTCGCAAGCGGTCATCTGCCGGTGGCTGCGGCGGCTGAAGGCGAGCATGTGGGTGACGATCTTCGCTGCCCGCGAGCCGGCGTGCTGGATGCCTTCCAGCAGGCGCGGGATGTCGCGGCCGTCGAGGTAGTGATTGATGTCTTCCAGCGGCACTCCGACCTCGGCCGCCAGCTCGACGTTTTTCGCCAGCTCCGGGGACAGGCGCCGCTTGATGTTCTGCACGTTGTGCAGGATCGCGCCGAGCGGGTTGTTGATCTCGTGGGCCATGCCGGCGGCGAGGCTGCCGACCGAGAGCATCTTCTCCGATTGCACCATCACTTCTTCCAGGCTCAGCCGCTGGGTGATGTCGTCGATGCGGATCACCGCGCCGCGGCCGGTGCCGCCCATCAGCGGGTAGAAGGTCAGGGCGTAGTGGCGTGGCGTGTCGATCAGCGCCCAGGTGACCCGTTCGACACGCTCCACGCTGTGCTTCTCGGCAGCCCGGGTGAGCTGCGGAAGGAACGGCTTGAGCGAGGGAAAGGCGAGGAACACCGGCTGGTTGACCGCATCGTCCAGGCTGGTGCCGGAAAGCTGGCTGGCCTCCTGATTCCACTGCGTGACGTAGAGTTGCTCGTCCACCGCGATCAGCGCCGAAGGCATGGAGTCGATGATGCTGTTGAGGTAGTGCTGGAAACCGGTGAGCTTCTTCTCGATCTTGCTGCGCACCTGCACTTCCAGTTCCAGCTTGCGGTTCGAGCGGCGGGTTTCCTCGGCCAGGCTCTGGGCCTGCTCGACCGCTTCCTGGGCATCGTCGCGGGCGCGCTTGAGCTGCTGCTCGCGGGCCTCGATGCGGGTCAGCATGGTGTTGAACGCGTCGGCCAGGCGGCCGATCTCGTCGCCGTTGCCGCGCTGGGCGCGGAGGGCGTAGTTCTCCTCGCGGGTGACCTGCCGCGACAGTTCCTCGAGATCGCGGATCGGCCGGGTGATCAGGCGGCGTATCTGCTGCGCCACCAGCAGCCAGAGCAGCACGCTGACGCCGAGGATCGCCAGGCTGGCGGTGAGGGTTCCGGTGTAGAACGCGCTCGGCAGTTCACCGCTGGCCACCAGCAGCAGGTAGCCGGGGCGGGCGTTTTCCTGGGGCAGTTCGATCAGCGCGTTGAGGCGGTACTCGCCGCGCCTCCAGTGCTCCAGGCGGTCCAGGCGGGCCGGCAGCTTGAGGGTGTCGCCGCGTTGCAGGTCGGCCAGCATCAGCCCATTGCTGTCGTACAGGGCCGCGGCGCGCAACGGCTGGTAATCGTTGAGCTGGCGCAGCAGGACCTCGGCGGTCTGCGGCGAACTGAGTGCCGGCTGGCTGAGCGCCGGGTTGGCGATCAGCCGGCCGATGGTCTGCATCGCCTGGGGGGCGACGCTCTCCTGGGAAATCCAGTAGGCGGCGCTGATGAACGCCAGGTTGGCCACCAGCAGCACGGTGGCCAGCAGGATCAGCAGGGCGGCGAGCAGTTTCTGCCCTACGGGCAGGTTGTCGAGGCGCTGGCGCAGGTTCATGGGCTCTGGCGGTCCGCGGCGAAAAGGAATGGCGGGCAGGGTAACGCGCTTTAGCGGTCGGGCAAACCGCGCTGGCGCAGATGGGCCTGGAGGCGGGCGAGCAAGGTTCCCAGGCGCGGCAGCGGTAGTCCCAGGCGCTGCCCATGCTGGCAGGCGTAGCCGAGCAGGTAGCCGATTTCCGTGCGCCGGCCGCGGGTGACGTCCTGATGCATCGAGGAATAGTTGGCCGCGGTGGCGTCGATCACCGCCCGGACATCCTCCAGCAGGCTCCTGGCGGCGGCGTCGTAGCCGCTGGCGTGGAGCAACTGGCCGAGTTCGTCGCAAAGCGCGGCGATCTCTTCCGGGTGCTGCCGCAGGCCGCCGTTGCGGCAATCGTGGAGGACGGTCAGCGGGTTGATCGCGCAGTTCAGGGCCAGCTTGCGCCACAGGCGTTCGAGGATGTCGTCGCTCCAGCTGTGCGGGATCCCGGCCTGGGACAGCTGCGCCAGCCAGGCGGGGGCGCTTGTGTCGCGCGGATCGCCGAGCCAGGTGTGCCCGCGGCCGGCGAAGACCACGCGGAAATCGCCATCGCGGAACGCGGCTTCGGTGCTGGAGGCGAACAGGCAGCGGCTGAGCGGCAGGCGGGCGGCGACCGCCTGCTGGCTGCCCAGGCCGTTCTGCAGCAACAGCAGTTCGGCGTTGCCGGCCAGGCGATGGGCCACGCTGGAGGCGGCTTCCTCCGCGTCGTAGGCCTTGCAGGCCAGCAGCAGGCGCTGGATGGGTTGCCCGCCGTCCGGGGTTTCCGCGGCGATCGGGTAGAGGCTGGCCTGGCCGTCTTCCACCAGGCTCAGTCCGCCGGCCTGTTGGTAGCGGCGCAGGCGCTGGCGGTCGCGCAGGATCAGGCGGACGGGCAGGCCGGCGCGCCCGAGGCGCGCGGCCCAGAGGCTGCCGAGGCTACCGGCGCCGAGGATATGCCAGGTCATGGTGGCTACTGCGAATGGCTGACGATAGAGCGAAGTCTAGCGCAGTGCCGGTAGCCGGCAGGTTGCGATCCTGCCGCTGGCATAGGCATCGGGCAACAGGGCCTCGGTGCGCTGCAGCAGTTCGTCGATGCCCAGCGGCAATGCCCCGCTGTCGAGGCCGAGCATGGCGATGCCGGCTTTCAGGCTGATGAAGCCTTCGCTGGTCTTGAAGGCCTTCAGGTTGAGCCCGTCGTGCAGCCGCTTGAAGCTGCTCGACGAGCATTCGTGCAGGTCCTCCACCAAGGTGATCAGGGCGAAATGCTGCTCGTCCAGGCGCACCAGCACGTCCAGCGGCCGGACCAGCTGTTGCAGGCGCCTGGCCACGCCGAGCAGCAGCTCGCGATGGAAGGCCTCGCCGTGCCGCTGGCGCAGGACCGGTGCCTCGGGCATGCCGACCAGCAGGTAGCACAGCGCTCCACCGCGGGTTTCCACCTGGCGCAGGCTGTCGGCCAGCTTCTGGCGCAGGTAGCGGGGATTGCCGAGGCCGGTGAGGGTATCCACCAGGTTGCGTTCTTCCATCCGCGCGATGTTTTCGGTGAGCAGGCGGTTTTCCACCAGCAACCGTTGCAGGGTGTTGCACAGGCGGTCGGCTGCGTAGATGCGCGGCACCAGTTGCTCGTTCATTGCGGCCTTGCTGACGAAGTCGTCGACGCCGCGGTCGAAGGCCTCGCCGAGGACGTTCTCGCCTTCCTTGCCGGTGAGCAGGACGATGTAGGTGTAGTGGTTGATGCTTTCGTCCAGTTGGCGGACCCGGGCGGTCAGTTCCAGGCCGTCCATCTCCGGCATCAGCCAGTCGGCCAGGAGCACGCTGACCGGGCGTTGTTCGAGCTGCTGCAGGGCCTCGCTGGCGCTGCTGGCGAAGCGGATGTCCTGGTAGCCGGCCTGGCTGAGGGCGCGGCCGATCATGGCGCTGGAAAACTTGGCGTCGTCGACGACCAGGATGCTGAGATCGGGGTTGGGCATGAACGGACTCGAGAAGAGGATGGGCGCCGGTACGCTGCCGGCAAGGGCCCGGTTCGTCGCGGGAGGCCGGGTCCCGGCCGCGGTCGCGCGCGCCATCGGGAAGAAATCGTCGGTCTCCGCCACACCGGCGGGCATTCGCTCGCGAGGGCTCGGTTATAATGGGCGGGCATTTTTTACCGTCAAGCCAGGCGCGGTTCCGTCTGTGAACCCTGTCGCGCCGTCCATCTGGAGAGATGACATGCCTTCGTTCGACGTGGTGTCCGAACTGGACAAACACGAGTTGACCAACGCCGTGGACAACGCCATCAAGGAACTGGATCGCCGTTTCGACCTGAAAGGCAAATGCAGTTTCGAAGCCAAGGACAAGTCGGTGACCCTCACCGCCGAAGCCGATTTCATGCTCGAGCAGATGCTCGACATCCTGCGTTCCAACCTGGTCAAGCGCAAGGTCGACAGCCAGTGCATGGAGATCAAGGATGCCTACCCGTCGGGCAAGGTGGTCAAGCAGGAAGTGAACTTCCGCGAGGGCATCGACAAGGACCTGGCGAAGAAGATCGTCGGCCTGATCAAGGAGCGCAAGCTCAAGGTCCAGGCCGCCATCCAGGGCGAGCAGGTGCGCGTCACCGGCAAGAAGCGCGACGATCTGCAGGAGGCCATCGCCCTGCTGCGCGGCGAATCCCTCGGCATGCCGCTGCAGTTCACCAACTTCCGCGATTGACGAGGTTTTTCGGAACCTCTCGCCATCCCGGGCATCGCAATAGGGAGTAGCGCCGCCGCGGCCTCTCCCGCGTTGTCCGCCCCTGTCGGCGCAGCGTCGGTTCGTCCGCGCTGCGCCGATTCGTATCCAGGCCCGGGAACGTCGGCCCACGGCGTCCGGGCAGGAATCTGCAAGCCCGTCCCGTTTCCGTTGCGGGAAGGGAGGGGTGTTTTTTCGAGAAATGGAGGTAATGCATGGAATTGAACTACGACCGACTGGTGCAGCAGACCGAGTCCTGGCTGCCGATCGTGCTGGAGTACAGCGGCAAGGTCGCCCTGGCGCTGCTGACCCTGGCGATCGGCTGGTGGCTGATCAACACCCTGACCGGCCGGGTCGGCGGCCTGCTCGCCAGGCGCAGCGTCGACCGCACCCTGCAGGGCTTCGTCGGCAGCCTGGTGAGCATCGTCC
>NZ_SCND01000162.1:0-12639 GCF_005503585.1 Pseudomonas sp. 2VD | reverse complement strand
GACCTCGGCTGAGCGCTTCAGTCGCCGCTTTCGGTGAACTTCTCCAGATACAGCCGCAGATGTTCCAGGTAGCGCTCGACCGCCTCGACCATCGGCGGCGGCCCGCACAGGTAGATGTCGACGTCGCCCTCGTGCAGGTGCTGCGCGGCGATGTGCTCGGTCACGTAGCCCTTGCGCGGATAGTCGCTGTCGGCGCTGGCCACGCAGGCGCTCCAGGTGAAGCCGGGAATCCGTTCGGCGAACGCCTCCAGGCGCTCGAGCCCGACCAGGTCGACGTCGTGGGTCACCCCGTAGACCAGGTGCAGCGGGTGCGCGCTGCCCTGCTCGGCGATCCGTTCGAGCATCGCGGTGAACGGCGCCAGGCCGGTGCCGCCGGCCAGCATCAGCAGTGGCCGGTGAATTTCGCGCAGGTAGAAACTGCCCAGCGGGCCGTCCATCGCCAGGCTGTCGCCGGCCCTGGCCGTGCCACTGAGGAAGCCGCTCATCAGCCCACCGGGGACGTTGCGGATCAGGAAGCTGACCTCGCCGTCCTTCGCCAGCGAGCTGAAGGAGTAGGCGCGGCGCTGCTCGCTGCCGGGCACCTGGAGGTTGACGTACTGCCCGGGCAGGAACGCCAGGCTGGCCAGCGCCTCGCCGCGCAGCGACAGGCCGATGGTGCTCGGCGACAGTTGCCGGACTTCGCTGATGCGCGCCTCGTAGCGCGCCTGGCCGGTCCTGCACAGGGTCGAGGACGCCGGCACGCGCAGCACGCAGTCGCTTTCGGCGCGCATCTGGCAGGTCAGCACGTAGCCGCGGGCGGCTTCCTCGGCGCTGAGGGCATCGTCGATGTAGTCCTGGCCCAGCGCATAGCGCCCGGCCTCGGCCAGGCACTTGCAGGTGCCGCAGGCGCCGTCGCGGCAGTCCAGGGGGATGTTGATGCCCTGGCGGTAGGCCGCGTCGGCCACGGTCTCGCCGGGCGCGGCATGGATGAAGCGGGTCACCCCGTCTTCGAAGTTGAGTGCGATCCGATGGTTCATGGCATGTCCCTCGACAGCCCGCCGGCGCGGGCGTCAGACGTGGTAGACGTCGATCAGCTGGCGAACGTAGTCGTTCTTCAGGATCACTTTCTTGGCCTTGATCAGCGGACTCTCGCCGCGTACGTCGAGGTCGTAGAAGGTGGTGCCGAAGTAGCTGTCCACGGTCTTGTAGCGATAGCTCAGGGTGTGCCAGTTGCAGCGCGCGCGGCAGATGCCGTCGTCCTCACCGAGCAGTTCGATGTTGCTCAGGTTGTGCGAGGTGCGGGTGTCCGGCAGGGTCGCGCTGGAGCGCTCGGTGCGGATGCGGAATACCCGGTCCTCCAGACCGCCGCGGTTGCCGTACCAGATCAGCGAGATTTCCCGCTGCGGGTCCTCGGTGAGCTGGTCGCGGTCGTCCCAGGACGGCATCCAGAAACTGGCGTCCGCGGCGTACAACGCCAGCCAGGCGTCCCAATCCTTGTCGTCGAGATAGCGCGCCTCGCGGTAGAGGAAATCGCGCAGGGCGTCGTAGCCCAGGCTCATGACGCCACCTCCCGCAGCGCCACGCGCTGCGTCCGTTCGCGCTCCAGGGCGGCGAGCAGCGCCTCCTGCCAGTAGCGATGCTGCAATACGAACAGCCCTTCGTCCTCGGTGCGCACGCCGCTCAGGCGCGGCCGCAGGTCGATGGCCGCGGCCGCCGCGTCGGCGCCCTCTATCCAGTGTTCGGCGCCGCGCGACAGGTCGTTCCAGCCGACCACGCTGCCCTGGTAGCCCTGCTGGCAGGAACGGAACTCCTCCAGGTCGTCCGGG
Organism: Pseudomonas sp. 2VD; assembly: GCF_005503585.1. Taxonomy (NCBI): domain Bacteria; kingdom Pseudomonadati; phylum Pseudomonadota; class Gammaproteobacteria; order Pseudomonadales; family Pseudomonadaceae; genus Pseudomonas; species Pseudomonas sp. 2VD. The sequence continues at coordinate 10,834 of NZ_SCND01000162.1, read as the reverse complement.
GTGGCCATGCCGCTGACGTTGAAGAAGTCCTCGTACTGGCGGATGCGCCGGGCGCGCGCCTCGGCGCTCTCGCCTTTCGGCGCGATGCAGTAGATGGTGATTTCCGTGCGGTCCACCGACAGCGGCCGGGCGATGCGGATCTGCGAGCTGAACTGGTCCATCAGGTAGACGTTGGGGTACAGGCAGAGGTTGCGCGAGTTCTCGATCATCCAGTCGGCGCGGGCCTCGCCGAAGTCGCGGGCAAGCTCGGCGCGGCGCTCGAAGGCCGGCCGGTCCTCGGGGTTGGCCCAGCGACTCCAGAGCAGCATGTGGCCATGCTCGAACGAGTAGAAGCCGCCGCCCTGCCGGGCCCAGCCGGCGGCGCTCATGGTCCGCGGCTGGTCCGCGGCGTCGCGCTGCTGGCGCTGGCTCTGGGTCGCCGCGTAGTTCCAGTGCACCGAACTGACGTGGTAGCCGTCGGCGCCGTTCTCGGCGGTAAGCTTCCAGTTGCCTTCGTAGACATAGCTGGAAGAGCCGCGCAGCACTTCGAGGCCTTCCGGCGACTGGTCGACGATCATGTCGATGATCTTCGCCGACTCGCCCAGGTGCTCGGCCAGCGGCCTGACATCGGGGTTGAGGCTGCCGAACAGGAAGCCACGGTAGGACTCGAAGCGCGCCACCCGGGTCAGGTCGTGCGAGCCCTTGCAGTTGAAGCCCTGCGGGTAGCCGGCCTCGGCCGGGTCCTTGACCTTGAGCAGCTTGCCGGAGTTGTTGAAGGTCCAGCCGTGGAACGGACAGGTATAGCTGCTGCGATTGCCGCTCTTGTGCCGGCAGAGCATCGCGCCACGGTGGCTGCAGGCGTTGATGAAGGCGTTGAGCTGGCCGTCGCGGTTGCGCGCGATGACGATCGACTGGCGGCCGATCTGGGTGGTCAGGTAGTCGTTGATTCCGGCAACCTGGCTTTCGTGGGCGAGATAGACCCAGTTGCCCTCGAAGATGTGCTTCATCTCCAGTTCGAACAGGCGTGGGTCGGTGAACATCTCCCGCTTGCAGCGGTAGACGCCGCGCTCGGGGTCTTCCTCGAGCAGAGAACGCAAGTAATCGCTACCCAGGGACATGGCCGGGGCCTCCGTTGTTATTGTTCAGGCCCGGTCAGGTTAGGTAGCGCGTACTGCTGGGGATATCCGTTGCCTGCGGATCGCTGGCCGATTCCTGCACGCCGTGGCGGTCGGCGCTAGGCGCGCCGGCGCAGGGTTTCCGAAGGCAGCTCGCCGAACTGCCGGCGATATTGCTCGGCGAAGCGGCCGAGGTGGGCGAAACCGAAGTCCAGGGCCAGTTCGGTGAGGTTGCGTACCCGGCAGCCGGGGTCTTCCAGGCAGGCGCGGATGCGCTCCAGGCGCAGCCGGCGAATGTATTGCCGAGGGCTCTCGCCAAGCTGGCGCTCGAACAGCGCGTACAGCGAGCGAGTGCTCATGTGCGCCTGCTCGGCCAGCGCCGCGACCTCGATCTCGCTCTGCAGATGGCGGCGGATGTAGGCATCGAGGCGGGCGAAGACGACCTGCGCATCGCCGGGGTCCTCGCGGCTGACGTTGGTCTTCAGCAGGGTCAGCAGCTTGCTGCCGAGGATCTGCTCGAAGTGGCTGTCGACCCGCGCCAGCCGCTCGCCGGACTCGGCCTCGCGGCAGACCAGGGCGAGCAGGCCGACGAAGCCTTCCAGCTGGTCCAGGCGATAGCGATGTTCGAGGAAACGCACGCCGCGTGCCGGATGGCTCCAGCGCTGCTCGGCGCAGATCGCTTCGAGCAGCGCGCAGGGCAGCTTGACGATGAATTTCTCGCAGTCCGCCGAATAGGTCAGGTCGACCGGATCGTCCGGGTTGATCAGCAACAGCTCGCCCGGCGCCAGGGCGTGTTCCTGCCCGCCGCCGCGCCACAGGCAGTGGCCGCGCAGGAGGATCTGCAGGTGGAAGATGCTCTCCAGCGCCGGCGAGGTGACCCGTACCGCCGCGCCGTAGCTGATCCGGCACAGGTCGAGGCTGGCGAAGGTGCGGTGGTCGAGGCTGGCTTGCGGCCTGCCGGCGGCCGGCAGGCGTATGCAGTGCGTACCAACGTGCCGGTTGACGTAGCCGGACACCGCATAGGGGTCGGCACGTTCGAACACCCGGCTGCGCTCGCTGAGCAAGGAGGCATTCATGGGCAGGACACTCAGGCTGCTATCGTTGTTGTTATCGCCGCGCGGCGCCAAGCGCCGGGCGCGGAACATCCACCCACACTACGCAAGCCCCCCGCCGGCGACAATCCGGGCCGGCAATCGCGTGCGGTAATCGAACGGAATCCGTCCAACGGCCAACGAAAAAGGGCCGCCAGGGTTTCCCCTGCCGGCCCGCTTGCGCGCCCGCTTCAGCCGGCCGCCGGCGTCTCCTCGCGCGGACCGGCGTCGCGCCCGTGGGTCCAGCGATAGAGCACCGGCAGCACCAGCAGGGTCAGCATGGTCGAGGACAGGATGCCGCCGATCACCACCGTCGCCAGCGGCCGCTGCACCTCGGCGCCGGTGCCGGTGGCCAGGGCCATCGGCACGAAACCGAGGGACGCCACCAGGGCGGTCATCAGCACCGGACGCAGGCGGGTGATGGCGCCCTCCCACACCGCCTGGTCGAGGCTGCGTCCTTCCTGCAACAGGTTGCGGATGAAGGAGATCATCACCAGGCCGTTGAGCACCGCCACCCCGGACAGGGCGATGAAACCCACCGCCGCCGAGATCGACAGCGGTATCCCGCGCAGCCACAGGGCCAGCACCCCGCCGGTGAGGGCGAAGGGGATGCCGGTGAACACCAGCAGGCCGTCCTTGACGTTGTTGAACATGGCGAAGAGCAAGGTGAACACCAGCAGCAGCGCCACCGGCACCACTACCTGCAAGCGCTTGGCGGCGGACTGCAACTGTTCGAACTGGCCGCCCCAGGTGGTCCAGTAGCCGGCCGGGATCTTCACCCCGTCCTGCAGCTTCTGTTGCGCTTCCAGCACGAACGAGCCGATGTCGCGACCGCGCACGTTGGCGCTGACCACGATGCGCCGCTTGCCGTTCTCCCGGCTGATCTGGTTCGGTCCCGGCGAGAGGTCGAGGCGCGCCACGTCCGACAGCGGGATGAAGTCGATCCGCGCCAGGTTGTTCGGCGGCAGCGGGATCAGCAGGTTGGACAGTGCCGGCAGGTCGGCGCGCAGGGTTTCCGGCAGGCGGATGACGATGTCGAAGCGGCGGTCGCCCTCGAACAGGGTACCGGCATTGCGTCCGCCGAGAGCGGTGGCCACGGTGTCCTGGATGTCGCCGACATTGAGGCCGAAGCGTGCCGCCTTGTCGCGGTCGATGTCCACCGTCAGCACCGGCAGGCCGGTGGTCTGCTCGACCTTCACCTCGGAGGCGCCGTCGATGCCTTGCAGCACCTTGGAGATCTTCTCCGCGGTGTCGTTGAGCACCTGCATGTCGTCGCCGAAGACCTTCACCGCGACGTCGCTGCGCACCCCGGAGATCAGTTCGTTGAAGCGCAACTGGATCGGCTGGGAGAACTCGTAGACGCTGCCCGGCACCTCAAGGGCCGCGGCCTGCAATTCTTCCAGCAGCGCCTCCCGCGACTTCTTCGGGTCCGGCCACTGGCTCTGCGGCTTGAGCATCACGTAGCTGTCGGAGGCGTTCGGCGGCATCAGGTCGGAGGCGATCTCGGCGGTCCCGGTGCGGGCGAAGACCCGCTCGATCTCCGGGAACTTGCCCATCAGCTTCTTCTCCAGGGTCTGCTGCATCTCGACCGACTGGGTCAGGCTGGTGCCCGGCACCCGCAGGCCCTGCATGGCGAAGTCGCCCTCGCTGAGGCTGGGAATGAACTCGCTGCCCATCCGCGAGGCCACCAGCGCGGTGAGCAGGATCGCGCCGAGGGCACCGCCGACCACCAGCGCGCGGTGTCCGAGCACCCAGCGCAGCGCCGGTTCGTAGGCCAGACGCGCGCGGCGCATGACGAAGTTCTCCTCCTCCTTGACCTTGCCGGTGATGAACAGCGCGATCGCCGCCGGGACGAAGGTCACCGAGAGGATCATCGCGCCAAGCAGCGCGGTGACCACGGTGAACGCCATCGGGTGGAACATCTTCCCCTCGACCCCGGTGAGGGCGAAGATCGGCAGGTACACCACCATGATGATGATCTGGCCGAAGACCAGCGCCCGGCGCGCCTCCCTGGACGCGGCGAAGACCTCGTGGAAACGTTCCGCGCGGGTCAGCTGGCGGCCGTGGTGGGCCTGGGCGTGGGCCAGGCGGCGGATGGCGTTCTCGACGATCACCACGGCGCCGTCGACGATGATGCCGAAGTCCAGCGCGCCGAGGCTCATCAGGTTGGCGCTGACCCTGTTGCCGACCATCCCGGTGAAGGTGAACAGCATCGACAGCGGGATGATGGTGGCGGTGATCAGCGCCGCGCGGATGTTGCCGAGGAACAGGAAGAGCACCGCGATCACCAGCGCCGCGCCTTCCACCAGGTTCTTCTTCACCGTAGCCACGGCCTTGTCCACCAGGGTGGTGCGGTCGTAGACGGTGATCGCCTTGACTCCCTTGGGCAGGGTCCGGTTGATCTCCTCCAGGCGCTGGCCGACCGCCTGGGCCACTTCCCGGCTGTTCTCGCCGATCAGCATGAACACCGTGCCGAGCACCACTTCGCGGCCGTTCTCGGTGGCCGCGCCGGTGCGCAGCTCCTTGCCCAGGCCGACCTCGGCGACGTCGCGGATACGGATCGGCACGCCGTCGACGTTGGAAACGATGATCCCGCGGATATCGTCCATGTCCTTGACCTGGCCCGGCGCGCGGATCAGCAACTGCTCGCCGCGCCGCTCGATGTAGCCGGCGCCGACGTTCTCGTTGTTGCGCAGCACGGCGTTCTGCAGGTCGCCGAGGGTCAGCTTGTAGGCCGCGAGCTTCTTCGGATCCGGGGCGATGAGGAATTGCTTGGCGTAGCCGCCGATGGTGTTGATCTCGGCCACGCCCTTCACGTTGCGCAACTGCGGACGGATGATCCAGTCCTGGATGGTGCGCAGGTCGGTGGGCGTGTAGGCGCTGCCGTCCTCCTTGGTCGCGCCCTCCTCGGCCTCTACCGTCCACAGGTAGATCTCGCCGAGACCGGTGGAGATCGGCCCGAGGGTCGGCGAGATGTCTTCCGGCAGTTGCTCGCGCGCCGTGCTCAGGCGTTCGTTGACCTGCTGGCGGGCGAAGTAGATGTCGGTGCCTTCCTCGAAGATCACCGTCACCTGGGAAATCCCCGGCCGCGACAGCGAACGGGTTTCCTGCAAACCCGGCAGGCCGGCCATGACGGTCTCCACCGGGTAGGTGATCCGCTGCTCCACTTCCAGCGGCGAGTAGCCGGGGGCGGCGGTATTGATCTGCACCTGGACGTTGGTGATGTCCGGGACCGCGTCGATGGACAGCTTCTGGTAGCTGCCAATGCCGACCCCGGCCATCCCCAGCACCGCCAGCAGGACCAGCCAGCGTTGCTCGATGGCGAATTGGATGATGCGTTCGAACATGCGAAGACTCCTGGAGCGGGACTCAGTGACCGTGTTCCGCCGAGCCCTTGCCCAGTTCGGATTTGAGGATGAAGCTGCCGCTGGCGGCGACCTGGCTGCCGGCGCGCAGGCCCTCGAGGACCTCGACGCGCTGGCCGTCGCTGATGCCCAGCTTGACCGGCTGGACCACGAAGCCGTCGGCCACGCGGACGAACACCACGTCCTCGCCGTCGACGTTCTGCACCGCGCCGTCGGCGACCGTCAGGACTTCCTTGCGGGTCGCCTCGGCCACCTGCACGGAAACGAACAGGCCCGGGCGCCAGGTGCTCTCGGGGTTGCTCAGGGTGACCCGGGCGGTGGCCGCGCGGGTCTGCTCGCCGAGCAGGTCGCCGATGTAGGACACGGTGCCCTCCACCTCGCTATCCAGCGCCTGGGCGAGCACCTTGACCTTGCTGCCGACGCGGACCTGGCCGAGCAGTTGCGCGGGCACGTTGAAGGTGGCCCAGACCGAGGACAGGTCGGACAGGGTGAAGACGTTGGCGGTGCCGTCCACCGGCTCGCCCTGGGTCAAGTGCTTTTCCACCAGCACCCCGGCGAACGGCGCGCGCAGCTCGTAGCGGTTGCCGCCCTGCAGGCTGGGATTGCCGCCGAGCGCGGCGATCTTCGCCCGCGCGTTGTTCAGCGCGATCTCGGCTTCCTGCAAACCCTGGCGGGCGAGCAGGAATTCCTGCTCGGCGGAGATGCCCTCCTTCCACAGCTGCTGCTCGCGCTTGTAGGTGCTCTGCGCCAGGCTCAGGCGGCGCTGGGCGGCGGCGAATTCGCTGCGCTGGTCGGACAACTGCGGGCTGCTGATCACCGCCAGCAGCTCGCCCTGCTTCACCGCCTGGCCAAGGTTGGCCGGCACGCTGTCGACGATCCCCGGCAGGCGCGGGACGATATGCGCGGTGCGGTCCTCGTTGAAGCGGATCTCGCCGGGCAGCGAGACCACCTGGGCCAGGCTGATCGTCCGCGCCGTATCGAGGGTGATGCCGGCGGCCTCGATCTGCTCGGCATCCAGCTCCAGCTTGCCCTCCTCGCGGGTGAAGGCGAAGTCGTAGCCCTGCTTGCCGGCCATCAGCTTGAGGCGCGCGGTGAAGGCATGCGGCTCGGCGATCCCGGCATTGGCCACCAGGCCATCGCCGCTGGCCTTGAACAGCAGGTCCTCGACCTCGCCGGTGGCACGCTCGACGTCCGCGCCGAGGACCACCTCCTGCGGCGCCAGCGCCTTGCCGCCGCGCTCGACCCAGGCCTTGAGCGGGCTGCCGTCCTCCGGCACCAGCAGTTCCAGGGTCAGGTCGCCCTGGCGCAACAACATGCCGCCGCGCGGCCCGCTGCCCTCGCCCTCAGCGGCCGCTTCGCCGGCGCCGGCCGGCGCCTTGCCGCCCAGCTCCAGGTAGGCGCCGCCGCCCAGGCCGAGCAGTGCCAGTGCGGTCACCGCGATAATCGTCTTCTTGCCCATTCTGTTCTCCCGAACCGTTCGGGGGGCGCGCCGGCGGCCCGCCCCGGAAATCTCACTGGCCGAGGTGGCCGATGTCTTCGCCGAGCAGGCGCTCCATGCTCACCCGCGCCTGCGCCGCGGCGTCCAGCGCGCGCACGTACTGGGCACGGACGCCGACCAGGGTGCGCTGGGCGTCGAGCACGTCGAGGAAGTTGAACTTGCCCATCTCGAAGCCGCGGGTCATCGAGTCCAGCGCGCTCTGTGCGCCGGGCAGCAGGTCGCGACGGACCAGCGCCAGCTCCTGTTCCGAGGTGCGCAACTGGTCGTAGGCCTGTACCGCTTCGCTGCGCAGGCGCAGCAGGGTCGCGCGCTGTAGGTCGCGGGCCTGGTCGGCGCGGCTCTGGGCGGCGTAGATGTTGCCCTGGTTGCGGTCGAACAGCGGCAGCGGCATCGACAGGCCGATCAGGTTGACCCGTTCGCCACGTCCGTCGCGGGCGGTCTGGTCGTACTTGCTGCCGATGCTGACCGTCAGGTTGGGGATGCGCTGGCGCTTCTCCAGGTCGACCTGGGCCTCGCCGCGCGCTACCTCCTGGGCCGCCAGGCGCAGAGTCGGCGACTCGTCGAGATGGCGCAGCAAGGCGCCACGGGTGATGCTCGCCGGCACCGCGTCGAGCGCGCCGCCGACCCTGGCGAAGCCTGGCTGCGGCTCGTCCCAGGTGCTCGACAGCTGCACATAGGTGCGCTGCTGCTCCAGCTCCGCCTGGCTCAGGTCGAGCTGGGCGTTGTCCGCCAGGACCTGGGCGCGAACCCGCTCCACCGAGGAGATGCTGCCGGCCTTGACCCGTCGGTCGGCGGCCTGCAGAGCGCGCCTGGCCAGGTCCAGGGAGGTCTTCGCCAGGCGCACCCGCTCCTGCGCGGTCAGCGCCGCGTAGTAGGCGCCGCGGACCTGGGCGCGCAGTTCGGCGCGACGGACTTCCAGTTGGGTCCAGGCGATCTCGCTGCCGCGTTTCGCCACCTCCACCCGCGCACCGCGCTTGCCGCCCAGCTCCAGCGGCTGGGCGATGCTGACGCTGGTCTGGCGATTGCCCTGGCGGGTGTCCTCGACGCTCCAGGACAGATCCGGGTTGGGGATCAGCCCGGCCTGCTGCCGCGCGCCGCTGGCGATCTCGGTCTCGCGCCCCACCGCCGCCAGCTCGGGGTTGCTCCGCAGGGCCCGCTCCAACGCCTGCTCGAGGCTGATCGAAGTGCCGTTGAAACTCACCGGCGCCTCGTTCGCCAGGGCCGGCAGGCCCAGGCAGAGTCCCATCAGTAGCCAGCAGGCGCGTTTCCCCGCGCTGGCCAGTGGCCGAAGTATCGGCATGTTCCGCTCCTCGTCTGCTGATCGTCGTCGGCGACGGCGATCCATTACCGGCCCGGAACCACGCAACCGTTCATCGGCGATATCTCGCCGGCGATATTCGAAGTTGCACTTCCGGGATGCGGCAGATGTTAGGTAGCGGGGCTTATCGGCAAGGTGACGGAAGAATTACAAGTCGGTAATGAATATTCTCCACGGACAATTAGCGGTTACACTTCGGCAACCTTCGAAGAGACTGGCAATAGTTGGATGAAACATAGGGACAAAGCAACATGCGCTTACAAAAGGCATTGCCCCTCACGCCCAGCGGTGCTTGCGCCGCGGACATTTCCAAAGTTTTCAGGCGGACTCCCGGGAGAACTACCCGGTCATTCGATAATTATCATCGAAGCAGCGCAACGATATGAAATTACATTTCCAGGACTCTATCCAGGCAACGCCCGCAATGTAACTTTATAGCAATGCACTTAAACATTTACTTGCAAATGAATCCATACTTTATATAGGGGCGAACATGCGCATCCTTATTATCGAAGATGAAGTCAAGACTGCCGACTACCTGCACCAGGGCCTGACCGAAAGCGGCTACATCGTCGACCGCGCCAACGATGGCATCGACGGCCTGCACATGGCCTTGCAACACCCTTACGAACTGGTGATCCTCGACGTCAACCTGCCCGGCATCGACGGCTGGGACCTGCTCCGCCGCCTGCGCGAACGCAGCAGCGCGCGGGTGATGATGCTCACCGGGCATGGCAGGCTGACCGACAAGGTGCGCGGCCTCGATCTCGGCGCCGACGACTTCATGGTCAAGCCGTTCCAGTTCCCCGAACTGCTGGCGCGGGTCCGCTCGCTGCTGCGCCGCCACGACCAGGCACCGATGCAGGACGTCCTGCGGGTCGCCGACCTGGAGCTGGACGCCAGCCGCCACCGGGCCTTCCGCGGCCGGGTGCGGATCAACCTGACGACCAAGGAGTTCGCCCTGCTGCACCTGCTGATGCGGCGCAACGGCGACGTCATCACCCGGACGCAGATCATCTCGCTGATCTGGGACATGAACTTCGACAACGACTCCAACGTGGTGGAAGTCGCCATCTGCCGCCTGCGGGCGAAGATCGACGACGGCTTCGACCTCAAGCTGATCCATACCATTCGCGGCGTCGGCTACGTCCTGGAAGCGCGCCGATGACGCCACCAGGCCGACTGTCGCTGCGCCTGGCCCTGCTGGTCGGCGCCCTCGGCGCGCTGCTGGCCCTGGCGCTCGGCGCGATGGCGCACTGGAACCTCGGCCGCGAGCTGGAAGCCCGCGAGCGGGAAAACCTGCAATTGAAGCTGGAGCAGATCCGCCACAGCCTGGAAGACGATCTCGACCTGCGCAGCGACCCGGCCGTACAGGCGCATGCCCTGCAGGACCAACTGGTGGCCCACAGCGGCCTGCACCTGAGCATTCTCGACAGCCGCAGCGGCCAGCCGCTGATGAGCTTCGGCGACCAGGCCGCGGCCAGCGTCGCGGCCAACCGCGCGCTTCTCGCCCGCTTGCAGGCGGACGCCCGCCAGCCGGTGTTCCAGAGCTGGAGCACCGGCAACGACCAGCGCCTGCTGAGCATCGGCGCTTCCATGCGCATGAAGAACGGCACCCCGGTACAGGTGTTGCTGAGCAGCGAGCGCAACGCCGACGAGCGCCTGCTCGACGGTTTCCTCCGCGCCACCCTGCTGGCCCTGCCCTTCCTCCTGCCATTGATCGCCCTGGCCGCCTGGTGGGTGGTGCGTGCCGGCCTCGAACCGTTGAACCGCTTCCGCCGGGTGGCCGCCCAGGTCAGCCCGCAGGATCTCTCCTACCGCATCCCCGAGCAGAACCTGCCGCGCGAGCTGGACAGCCTGGCCCGCAGCTTCAACCACATGCTCGGCCGCCTCGAGGATGGCGTACGCCAGCTCTCGCAGTTCTCCGACGACCTGGCCCACGAACTGCGCGCGCCGATCTGCAACCTGCTGGTGCGCAACCAGGTGCTGCTCAGCCAGCATCGCGACAGCGCGGCATACCGCGAAGCCCTGGAGTCCAATGCCGAGGAACTGGAGCGGCTGTCGCGGATCGTCACCGACATGCTGTTCCTGGTGCAGGTGGACAACCCGGCGATCCAGGCCCAGTTCGGCTGCGTCGCCCTGCACGAGCAGGCGGCCAAGGTCATCGACCTGTACGAGATGGTCGCCGAGGACAAGGGCGTCGAACTGCGCCTGTCCGGCAGCGGCTTCGCCCACGGCGACAACCTGATGATCCAGCGCGCCATTTCCAACCTGGTGTCCAACGCCGTGCGCCACACCCCGCAAGGCGGGCGCATCGACGTGCGGATCGGGGAGCGCGCGGGGCACACCGAGGTGAGGGTCAGCAACGACGGCCCGGGCATCCCGCCGGAGTACCTGCCGCACCTGTTCGAGCGCTTCTACCGCCGCGCCGGACGCCAGACTGGAGCCCAGGCCGGCACCGGCCTGGG
>NZ_SCND01000161.1:0-12661 GCF_005503585.1 Pseudomonas sp. 2VD | reverse complement strand
ACCCTGCTGCTGCCTTCCCAGGGCGACCGCGAGATCGCCCTGAAACGGGCGATCCAGGTCGCCGAGCTGATCCTCGGCCGTCTGGCCCGGCCGTTCACCCTGGAAGGCCGTGAATTCTTCGTCACCGCCAGCATCGGTGTGGCCTTGTCGCCCCAGGACGGCGCCGAACTGAGCCTGCTGATGAAGAACGCCGACACGGCGATGTACCACGCCAAGGAGATGGGCAAGAACAACTTCCAGTTCTACCAGGCCGAGATGAACGCCCGCGCCCTGGAGCGCCTGGAACTGGAAAGCGACCTGCGCCGCGCCCTGGAACTGGGCGAGTTCGTCCTCCACTACCAGCCGCAGTTCACCGGCGACGGCCGCCGCCTGACCGGCGCCGAGGCCCTGCTGCGCTGGCAGCATCCGCGCCGCGGACTGGTTCCGCCGAGCGAGTTCATTCCGGTGCTGGAGGAGATCGGCCTGGTCGCCCAGGTCGGTGACTGGCTGCTGGCGGAAGCCTGCAAGCAGTTGCGCAGCTGGCACAAGGCCAAGGTGCGGGTGCCGAAGGTCTCGGTGAACCTCTCGGCGCGGCAATTCGCCGATGGCCAGTTGGGCGAGCGGATCGCCGCGATCCTCTACGAGACAGGCATCCCGCCGGCCTGCCTGGAGCTGGAACTGACCGAAAGCATCCTGATGAGCGACGTCGCCGAGGCCATGCAGATCCTCTCCGGGCTCAAGCGCCTCGGCCTGGCCATCGCGGTGGACGACTTCGGCACCGGCTACTCCTCGCTGAACTACCTCAAGCAGTTCCCCATCGACGTGCTGAAGATCGACCGCAGCTTCGTCGACGGCCTGCCCCACGGCGAACAGGACGCACAGATCGCCCGGGCGATCATTGCCATGGCCCACAGCCTGAACCTGATGGTGATCGCCGAGGGCGTGGAGAGCCAGGCCCAGTTGGACTTCCTTCGCGAGCACGGCTGCGACGAGGTGCAAGGCTACCTGTTCGGCCGGCCGATGCCCGCCGAGCAGTTCGGCATGCTCTACGCCAGCGACGTGCTGTTCATGTTCAACGAGGGCTGAGCCGCCGTGCGGCGCGCTTGAGCGCCGCTTGTCCGCGACATGATGGCCTTTCATGTGCCAGCACCCGCCGCATGGGTTAGAATGCGCGCCTTTTCCCAGCACCGATCCTTATGAGGACCGCCATGTTCAGCCGTGATTTGACCCTCGCCCGCTACGATGCCGAACTCTTTGCCGCGATGGAGCAGGAAGCCCAGCGCCAGGAAGAGCACATCGAGCTGATCGCCTCCGAGAACTACACCAGCCCGGCGGTGATGGAAGCCCAGGGTTCGGTGCTGACCAACAAGTACGCCGAAGGTTATCCGCACAAGCGCTACTACGGCGGCTGCGAGTACGTCGATATCGTCGAGCAACTGGCCATCGACCGCGCCAAGCAACTGTTCGGCGCCGATTACGCCAACGTCCAGCCGCACGCCGGCTCCCAGGCCAACGCCGCGGTCTACCTGGCCCTGCTGTCGGCCGGCGACACCATCCTCGGCATGAGCCTGGCCCATGGCGGCCACCTGACCCACGGCGCCAGCGTCTCCTCCTCCGGCAAGCTGTACAACGCTGTGCAGTACGGCATCGACGCCAATGGCCTGATCGACTACGACGAAGTCGAGCGCCTGGCCGTGGAGCACAAGCCGAAGATGATCGTCGCCGGCTTCTCCGCCTATTCCCAGGTCCTCGATTTCGCCCGCTTCCGCGCCATCGCCGACAAGGTCGGCGCCTACCTGTTCGTCGACATGGCCCACGTCGCCGGCCTGGTCGCCGCTGGCGTCTACCCGAACCCGGTGCCGTTCGCCGACGTGGTCACCACCACCACCCACAAGACCCTGCGCGGTCCGCGCGGTGGCCTGATCCTGGCGCGCGCCAACGAGGAGATCGAGAAGAAGCTCAACTCCGCGGTATTCCCCGGGGCCCAGGGCGGTCCGCTGGAGCACGTGATCGCGGCCAAGGCGGTGTGCTTCAAGGAAGCCCTGCAGCCGGAGTTCAAGACCTACCAGCAGCAGGTCCTGAAGAACGCCCAGAGCATGGCCCAGGTCTTCCTCGACCGCGGTTTCGACGTGGTTTCCGGCGGCACCCAGAACCACCTGTTCCTGCTCTCCCTGATCAAGCAGGACATCACCGGCAAAGACGCCGACGCCGCCCTCGGCCGCGCGTTCATCACCGTGAACAAGAACTCGGTCCCGAACGACCCGCGCTCGCCGTTCGTCACCTCCGGCCTGCGCATCGGTACCCCGGCCGTGACCACCCGCGGCTTCAAGGAAGCCGAGTGCCGCGAGCTGGCCGGCTGGATCTGCGACATCCTCGAGAACATGGGCGACGAGTCCGTGGTCGACGGCGTACGCGAGAAGGTCAAGGCGATCTGCGCCAAGTTCCCGGTCTACGGCAACTAAGCGACAAGGCAAGACGAAAGAGCCCGGCAAATGCCGGGCTTTTTCATTTCCTCCGAGGAAGGAGGCGCCGGGTAGCGTTATCGCCGGTCCTCTACATGGATCACCGCCAAAGCCTCGGCATCCTCGCCCCGCCGGGAGCGGCCGTGCATGCCGACGAGCAGCTCGCCGGCGTCCTCCTCCAGTTCCTCGCGAGGGACGAAGGTAAGGATGTCCGGGTGATGCCCGGTCACCACCCAGCCGCGGCCGTTGTCCAGGGTAATCACGCCGAAGTCGCCCGCCGGCGTGCCGACCTGTACCGCTCCCCACTCGGCCAGCAATGCCCGCGCCTGGGCCGCGAGGTCCGGCTCCGGCTGCGTGAGGATCACGCAAGTGCCCTGGGCGAACAGCACCCAGGATTTGTCCGCGCCACGGATGCAGTCCCGCCAGGCGCCGATCAATGCCTCCCTGTCCATTTCCACGCTCCTTTGGCGTCGATGCGCCTCAGCGGCCTTCGACGATGCGTTCGAAGCCCTCGCGGATACTGTCCTCCGGCAGGTTGTCGCCGATGAACACGATCACGCTCTCGCGCGCCTCGTCGTCCCGCCACTCGCTATCCCAGTCGAAGCCGTAGAGTCGCAGCACGCCCTGGAACACCAGGCGACGCGGCTCGTCGGCGATGTTCAGCACGCCCTTGTAGCGCAGCAGGGAATTGCCATGCCACTGCAACAGGTCGTCCATGAACTCGCTCAGTCTTTCGAGATCGAGCGGCGTGTCGCTGCGCAGTACCAGGGTGCCGATGCGATCGCGGCTGTCCTTGGCTGCCACCGCTCGCAGCGGGCGCAGGCCGATGCCAGGACCGAGGTCGGCGTTGAGGTTGAAGCCACGTACGTCGAGCAGGTGCGCCAGGTCGATGCGGCCGTGCTCGACCACATGCACCAGCGCCCTCCGGTTGATCCGTTGCAGGCGCTGGCCCAGGGCCTCGAAGGTGGCGGCGTCGACCAGGTCGGTCTTGCTCACCAGGATGCGGTCGGCAAAGCCGACCTGGGCCTGGGCGATGGTTTCCTGCAGGTGACGCTCGGCGTTGGCGGCGTCCACCAGGGTGATGATGCCGTCCAGCACGTAGCGCTGGCAGAGTTCCTCGTCGGCGAAGAAGGTCTGCGCCACCGGCGCCGGATCGGCCAGGCCGGTGCACTCGATCACCAGGCGGTCGAAGTCGATCTCGCCGTTGTCGCGGCGCTCCAGCAGGAGGAACAGGGCCTTTTCCAGGTCGGTGTTGATCGAGCAGCAGACGCAGCCGTTGGACAGCGTCATCACCTGCACCGGCTCGACGCCGAGCAACTGGCCGTCGATCGGCGTCTCGCTGTACTCGTTCTCGATCACCGCGATCTTCATGCCGTGCTCGGCCTGCAGCAGGTACTTGAGCAGGGTGGTCTTGCCGGCGCCGAGGAAGCCGGTGAGCACGGTAACGGGGATCGGGGCGTGGTTGTCGTTGGCTACTTCGGACATGCGCAACTTCCAGAAAAGACGCGGGCCACGTCAGACGTGGCCCGCGGAAGGATGGGGATTCAGCAGCAGCGGATCGGCCGACCCTTGCCGCCACCGTAGCGCGCCTCCTGGCGCTCGCGGAAGAACTCCTCGTAGGTCATCACCGGCTTGTCCGGGTGCTTGTTGCGCATGTGCTCGACATAGGTGTCGTAGTCGGGCATGCCGACCAGCATCCGGGCGGCCTGGCCCAGGTATTTGCCCATGCGGCTGAGGTCGTTGAACATGGCGAGTTCCTCGTTAAGGCTCCCCGGCGAACCGGGGAGCGCGGCCGGTCAGGCGTCGGGAATGGGCTCGAACGGGGTTTCCTTGTCGGTCCGCTCGCTCTTGCCCCAGGCCGCGATGCCGACCTTGATGGCGTAGAACAGTACGCTGAACACCACCAGCAGGAACAGCACGGTCAGACCGGCGTTGATGTAGGCGTTCAGCACCACGTGCTGCATCTGGCCGATATCCTTGGCCGGCGCCAGCACCTGGCCAGCATCCAGCGCGGTGGCGTACTTCTCGCCAAGGGCGACGAAGCCGACCGCCGGGTTGCTGTCGAAGATCTTGATCAGGCCCGCGGTGGTGGTGCAGATCAGCAGCCAGGCCGCCGGCAGGATGGTGACCCAGACATACTGCTGGCGCTTCATCTTGATCAGGACCACGGTGGCGAGCATCAGCGCGATGCCGGCGAGCATCTGGTTGGAAATGCCGAACAGCGGCCACAGGGTATTGATCCCGCCGAGCGGGTCGACCACGCCCTGGTACAGCAGCCAGCCCCACAGCGCCACGCAGCCGCCGGTGCCGATGATGTTGGCGGTCCACGACTCGGTCTTCTTCAGCGCCGGCACGAAGTTGCCCAGCAGGTCCTGCAGCATGAAGCGCCCGGCACGGGTGCCGGCGTCCACCGCGGTGAGGATGAACAAGGCCTCGAAGAGGATCGCGAAGTGGTACCAGAAGGCCATGGTGTTCTCGCCCGGCAGCACCTGGTGGAGGATGTGCGCGATCCCCACCGCCAGGGTCGGCGCGCCGCCGGCACGGGCCAGGATGGTGGTCTCGCCGATGTCCTGGGCGGTCTGGGTGAGTTGCTCCGGCGTGATGGCGAAGCCCCAGCTGCTGACGGTCGCGGCCACCGCGTTGACGTCGGCGCCGACCACCGCCGGCGGGCTGTTCATGGCGAAGTAGATGCCCGGCTCGATCACCGAGGCGGCGACCATCGCCATGATCGCCACGAAGGACTCCATCAGCATGCCGCCGTAGCCGATGTAGCGGGCGTCGGGCTCGCGGTTGAGCAGCTTCGGCGTGGTCCCCGAGGAGATCAGCGCGTGGAAGCCGGACACCGCGCCGCAGGCGATGGTGATGAACAGGAACGGGAACAGGCTGCCTTTCCAGACCGGGCCGGTGCCGTCGGTGAACTGGGTCAGGGCCGGCATCTTCAGTTCCGGCATGACGATCAGGATGCCGATCGCCAGGCCGATGATGGTGCCGATCTTGAGGAAGGTCGACAGGTAGTCGCGCGGCGCCAGCAGCAGCCACACCGGCAGTACCGAGGCGACGGCGCCGTAGCCGATCAGCATCCAGGTGATCTGGATTCCACTGAAGGTGAAATGCGGCGCCCATTCCGGACTGGCCGCGACCTGCCCGCCGAGCCAGATCGAACCGAGCAGGAGGAACACCCCGATGATCGAGATCTCGCCGATCCGGCCGGGGCGGATGAAGCGCATGTAGACGCCCATGAACAGCGCGATGGGAATGGTCGCGAGGACGGTGAACATGCCCCAGGGGCTGTCGGCCAGAGCCTTCACCACGATCAGCGCGAGCACCGCGAGGATGATGATCATGATCAGGAAGGCGCCGAACAGCGCGATGGTCCCGGCCACCTGGCCCATTTCCTCGCGCACCAGCTCGCCCAGCGAGCGGCCGTTGCGGCGGCTGGAGATGAACAGGACCATGAAGTCCTGCACCGCGCCGGCAAGGACTACGCCGGCGATCAGCCAGAGGGTGCCGGGCAGGTAGCCCATCTGCGCGGCAAGGACCGGACCGACCAGCGGACCGGCGCCGGCGATGGCGGCGAAGTGGTGGCCGAAGAGGATGTGCTTGTTGGTCGGGACGTAGTCCAGGCCATCGTTGTTGAGTACCGCGGGAGTGGCGCGGTTGGGGTCCAGTTGCATCACCTTGCTGGCGATGAACAGGCTGTAGTAACGGTAGGCGACCAGGTAGATGGCCACCGCCGCCACCACGATCCACAAGGCGTTGATCGCTTCGCCACGACGCAGGGCGACGACGCCCAGGGCCGCGGCGCCCACGATCGCCACCACCAGCCAGGCGAGGTGACGTAGCAGGCTATTGTTATTGTTCATAGTGTTTGGCTTCCGACAGATGGAGGGCGCAGTTCTGCAGCGAAAATTCTAGCCGCGAACCGACCAGGGGTCATACGACCTTAGTCTAGAGCGGTTACCGCACGATGGCGGTAGGCGCAATGTCGCAGGAATCCGCCGGAAAAGTCCATGGCCGACAAGGGCCGGCCAGGCGAAAACACTTCGGCGCGGCCTTGCCCTCTCCGTAGGAAGCGCCCTGGGAAAACGCCGTATGCCCAAGCCGCTCGTCTGCCGTGGCAACGGAG
Source organism: Pseudomonas sp. 2VD (assembly GCF_005503585.1). Classification (NCBI taxonomy): domain Bacteria; kingdom Pseudomonadati; phylum Pseudomonadota; class Gammaproteobacteria; order Pseudomonadales; family Pseudomonadaceae; genus Pseudomonas; species Pseudomonas sp. 2VD. The sequence goes on along the minus strand of NZ_SCND01000161.1, from coordinate 6,094 downwards.
GCGGCAACCTCCGGCGGGCAGGCCGCGCACACGAAAAAGCCCGCCGTAGCGGGCTCTTTCCTGGGCCTGAAATCTCAGGCCGGTTGCTTGGCGTAGCGCGCCAGGGTGCCGTCGCGACTCATCACCGCCAGGGTGTTGCTCAGGACCTGCTCGCCCGTCGCATCCTTGCTCGCGAAGATCTCGCCGAAATGCTGCTGGGTGACCTGGGCGAAGTGCGCCCGGTCCTTGGCTTCCACGCCGAGCAGCACGGCATAGGCGTCGAGCGCTTCGCCCTGGCCCTTGGCCATGTCCTCGGCGATGTTGTCGAGCATCCCGTTCATGGCGAAGATCGAGCGGCCGCCGTAGCCCAGGCGAGCATTGGTGTTGCAACCGTTGGTCCCGGAGGTCATGCCGAAGGTGGCGTTGCCCGAGGTACCGTTGGTGGTGGTGGCCAGCAGGTGCGGGAACAGGCCGCGCTGGCCCTCGAACACCATGTTGCCCCAACCACAGCCATTACCGCCTGCCGCGTCGGCGTGTGCCGTCATGCTGCCCAGGCTCAGCAGCCCCAGAACCAACCCCTTGCTCAAAAGTCGCTTGTCCATGTCTGCGCTCCGCAGTTGTATTTTGGAGAAAAACGCTTTAGCAGCTTTGGCGAGACTTGACGAACTGTCAAACTCGGACACATGCCGCCGATCCAGCCGCACAGGCGAGGACGGACGGCACCGCCGATCGAATTCCGCCACTTCCCCGCCGGCATGGCTTGGCTATAGTGGTATCCAGCAGCGCGCACCGAGGGATCGCGACATGAGTGACCAGCACGACGAACGTCGACGTTTCCACCGGATCGCCTTCGACGCCGACAGCGAGATCCTCCAGGGCGAACGGCGCTGGGAGGTCTTGCTCCACGACGTCTCCCTGCACGGCATCCTGGTCGGCCAGCCGCAGGACTGGAACGGCGACCCGCAACGGCCCTTCGAGGCCCGCCTGTACCTGGGCCTGGATGTACTGATCCGCATGGAGATCAGCCTGGCCTGGGCTCGCGACGGCCTGCTCGGCTTCGAATGCCAGCACATCGACCTCGACTCCATCAGCCACCTGCGCCGCCTGGTGGAACTGAACCTAGGCGACGAGGAACTCCTCGAGCGCGAGTTGGCCCTGCTGGTCAGCGCCCACGACGACTGAGGCGGATCACTCGAAGAGGGCGTCCAGGGCCTGCTCGAGGCGCGTCACGGCGATCACCTGCAATCCCGCCGGCGCCTCCTTCGGCGCGTTGCCGAGGGGTACGATGGCACGCTTGAAACCATGCTTGCCGGCTTCCTTCAGGCGCTCCTGGCCGCTCGGCACCGGACGCACCTCGCCGGACAGCCCGACCTCGCCGAACACCAGCAGGTCGTGCGGCAGCGGGCGGTTGCGCAGGCTGGACATCACCGCCGCCATCAACGCCAGGTCGGAGGCGGTTTCCAGCACCTTGACCCCACCCACCACGTTGAGGAACACGTCCTGGTCGTAGGTCGGGATACCGCCGTGCCGGTGCAGCACCGCCAGCAGCATCGCCAGGCGGTTCTGGTCGAGGCCCAGGGTCACCCGCCGCGGATTCGCCAGGTGACTGGTGTCGACCAGCGCCTGGACCTCCACCAGCATCGGCCGCGAGCCTTCCCAGGTGGCCATCACCACGCTGCCGGGCACCGCTTCCTGGGCCCGCGTGAGGAAGATCGCCGAAGGGTTGCTCACTTCCTTCAGGCCTTTGTCGGTCATGCCGAACACTCCCAGTTCGTTGACCGCGCCGAAGCGGTTCTTCACTGCCCGCAGCAGACGCAGGCGGCCGTCTGACTCGCCTTCGAAATACAGTACGGTGTCGACCATGTGTTCGAGCACCCGCGGGCCGGCCAGGGCGCCTTCCTTGGTCACGTGGCCGACCAGGAAGATCGCCGTGCCGCTCTGCTTGGCATAGCGCACCAGCATCGCGGCGCTCTCGCGGACCTGGGCGACGCCGCCCGGCGCCGATTGCAACTGCTCGGTGAAGATGGTCTGGATCGAGTCGATCACCATCACCCGCGGCTGCTCCTGGCGCGCGGTGGCGATGATGGTCTCGATGCTGGTCTCGGTCATCACCTTGAGCTTGTCTTCCGGCAACGACAGGCGCCGCGCGCGCATCGCCACCTGCTGCTGGGATTCCTCGCCGGTGACGTACAGCGCCGGGACGCGGCTGGCCAGGTTGCAAAGGGTCTGCAGGAGAATGGTCGACTTGCCGATGCCGGGATCGCCGCCGATCAGCACCACCGACCCGTCCACCAGGCCGCCGCCGAGAACCCGATCCAGTTCGGTGGAACCGGTCGTGAAGCGCGGCATCTCCTCGACGCTGACCTCCGCCAGGGTCTTCAGGTTGGCCTGCTGGCCGGCCCAGCCGCCGCGCCCGGAGCCGCTCGGCGCGGCCTCGACGACGGTCTCCACCAGGGTGTTCCAGGCCCCGCAGTCCGCGCACTGGCCGGCCCATTTCGGGAAGGTCGCGCCACACTCGGTGCAGCCGTACATGCGCTTGGCCTTGGCCATGGGAACTCCTCTCGCGGGCAAAGCGCAGATGATAGCCGCTGGCTTGATTCCGATCAGCCTCGATCGACCGCGCTTCGCGCGACACTGATGGCCGGACAAGGAGACTTCCATGCGCACACTGCTGTTCCTGCACCTGCTGGGTGCCGCGATCTGGGTCGGCGGCCACCTGGTCCTGGCCCTCGGCATCCTCCCCCGCGCCCTGCGCCGCCGCGATCCCCAAGCGATCCGCGCCTTCGAGCAGGTCTACGAGCGGATCGGCATCCCCGCCCTGCTGCTGCAGGTGGTCAGCGGCCTGTGGCTGGCCAGCCTGTGGCTGCCGTTCGACCACTGGTTCGGCGCCACGCCGGTGGCCCGTGCCCTGCAGCTCAAGCTGCTGCTCCTGGCGGCGACCGCCGCCCTGGGCGTGCATGCGCGCCTGCGCCTGATCCCGAACCTGGACGCCGAGAGCCTGCCGAAGCTGGGCTGGCACATCGCCGCGATCACCCTGGTGGGCCTGTGTTTCGTCGCGGTCGGACAGAGTTTCCGTTTCGGCGGCACCTTCTGAGCATGCCCACATGAAAGAGGGCGCCGGAGGCGCCCTCTTTCATACCGTTGTCGTGAATGAATCAATGGCCTTTTCCGTTGGCCTTCCTCAGCCTCTCGGCGATTTCGTCCTTGAGTTGCACCCGTTGCTGCTTCAACCCCTGCAGCGCCAGGTCGTCGAGGGGTTCGCGACCGCCCTCGACCTCGTAGATGCGCTTGTCGAGGCTCTCATAGTCCGTCGCCAGGCGAGTGAAGTGGGCGTCGTTGCCATGAAGTTGCTTCAGTTCGGCATGAAAATCCGGAAACTCCCGGGAAAGCGGATGTTGCTCGAGCGGCATGACGGACCTCCTCTGACGTTGTATACGACACCTCCAGACTAGCCCAGCAGGCCTCCTCCGAACATTGCCCCCGATCACTTCGCCGCCGCAGTGCCGTTCAGTTCGCCGCGTCGCAGGCTTTCCACGCTGTTGCCCAGCGCATCGCGGGCGCCAAGGTCGGCACCGCGCGCCGACAGCGCCTGGAGCAGCTCCTCGCGCTTGAACAGCGCCGCGTACATGGCCGCGGTCTGCCCTGCGCCGTTGCGCTGGTCGGGGCTGCATTGCGCGCCGATCAGGCGCCGGGCGATGCGGACCTCGCCCTTGAAGATGGCGCCCATCAGGGCGGTGTTGCCGCGCGCATCCTGGACGCAGGGGTCGGCACCGGCCTCCAGCAATTGTTCCACCGCTCCGCCATGGCCGTGGTAGGCGGCCAGGATCAGCGCGGTATAGCCCTTGGCATCCTGCACATCGAGGTCGAAGCCGGCCTCGACGAATTCCTTCAGCATGGCCTGGTCACCGCGTCGGGCGGCATCGAAGAAGTAGTCGCGCAACCGCGCTTCGACCTCGACCCCATGCACCTCGCCACCCTGCGCGGCCAGCGCCGCGAGCAGCAAGCCTGCCAGAATCCAACCTCGCATCGTCGTCATCTCCCGCCAAACCGATAGAGGAAGGGCGGCCTGGATGGCCGCCCCGGTTGCGATCAATCCTGGAGCTTCGCCGCCAGTTGCCGGACGCGCTGCAGATCGGCCCCAGCCACCTTGGCCAGGCCCGTACCGTAGTCGCTGTCAGCCTTGTAGAAGTAGGAAAGCATGATGTACTTGCTCTCGTCGTCGGTGATCGCCAACGCCCCGCCGAGACTGGCGATCAGGTCGGCCTGGTCCTTCTTGCCGTAGGAGCGGAACAGCTCGCCGGTCTGCTTGAAGTTCTGCTCGCGCTGGATCTTCGCCTGCTGGGTGGTGCCACTCAGCGGGGTCCGCACGTAGCGGGCGCTGGCCTGCTCCTCGCGCGGATCGAGCCGGCTCGGCTGGTAGTTCACCCCGCTGGTACTGTGTCCGGCGTTCAGCGCGCCGTCCTGGTTGACGGTATTGACCTCGCTGCGCGGGCGGTTGACCGGCAGGCCCAGGCCGTTGGCGCCGACCCGGTACATCTGGGTGTCGGCGTAGGCGAACAGCCGTCCCTGGAGCAGGCGATCCTCGGAAGGCTCGATGCCCGGCACCAGGTTCGACGGCGCCATGGCGACCTGTTCGGTTTCCTGGAAGAAGTTGTCGACGTTGCGGTTCAGCACCATCTGGCCGATCTTGCGCTCGGGAATGCCCGGCCAGATCTTGGTCGCGTCCAGCGGATCGAAGTCGAATTTCGCCAGGTCCTCGGGCTTGAGCACCTGGATGTACAGGTCCCATTTCGGGAAGTCGCCCTTCCGGATCGCGCTCACCAGGTCATTGGTCATGTGGCTGTAGTCGCGACCCTGGACTTCCGCCACCTGTTTCGGATCGAGGTTCTTCTGGCCCTGCAGGCTCTTCCAGTGGAACTTCACGTAGTGCACTTCGCCCCTGGCGTTGACCAGCTTGTAGGCATGCACGCTGTTGCCGTCCATTTCCCGGTAGCTGGCCGGGGTGCCCTCGTTGGAATACAGCAGGGTCAGGGTGCGGGTCGCCTCCGGCACGTGGGAGAAGAAATCGAAGCGTCGCGAGTCGTCGTCGAGGTTGCTGCGCGGGTCCGGCTTGAAGGCATGGACCATGTCCGGGAACTTGATCGCATCGCGGATGAAGAAGGTCGGGAAGTTGTTGCCCACCAGGTCCCAATTGCCGTCGGCGGTATAGAACTTGGTGGCGAAACCGCGCGGATCGCGCAGGGTTTCCGGGGAGTGGTTGCCGTGCACCACCGCGGAGAAGCGCACGAATACCGGGGTCTTCTCGCCCTTGCGGAAGACCTTGGCCATGCTCAGGTCGCTGATATCGGCGCTGGCGACGAACTCGCCATGGGCGCCGGTGCCACGGGCATGCACCACGCGTTCGGGAATGCGCTCGCGGTCGAAACGTTGCAGCTTCTGCAGCAGTTGCACGTCCTGCAGCAACACCGAACCGTTGGGCCCGGCGGTCTGCGAGTTCTGGTTGTCGCCCACTGGCGCACCGTTGTCACGGGTCAGGGTCGCGGCCTGCACGGACAGCGACAGGAGGCTGGCGGTCAGGCTTGCCGCCACCAGCAGGCGGCCAGGACGGAAGGCGTTCAGGGAAGGGTTCATGGAAGAGCTCCTAATGGCTTTGTCAGGCGTCTTGTTGCGCCCGACCAAGGTAAGGAGCGCCGCCGGCGACGCTAAATTGAAAAACCTCACCGCGCCGATTAGGAATATCAATGCACCCATGAATCGCAAAAAGAAATAAAAAAGACCGCCAGCCGAAGAACGCCCGCGCTGATGCACCAGGCACTCCCAGTCCGCTCGCCGGTAAACGAGTTCACCTTCTTATTTGCCTGCGAAGTTAGGTCGGAGAACCTCGCCACTCCAACTTCAACTTCCGCCATCTGCATGGCGCAGTTCCAAGTTGCCGAAGTTGCTTTGTCTTCTTTCTTGGCGAATTCCTGAAAATCGACATGAGTGTAATGTTTTTCCTCTAAGGATGGTCTGAAGTAGCCATGTATTTCCCCGGCATACCACCTAGCGCAACTTTTAAACTCGCCAAATGATCAAAAAACAATCAATTCGACGAGTATTTCTTACGTTTTCGCCA
>NZ_SCND01000160.1:0-12667 GCF_005503585.1 Pseudomonas sp. 2VD | reverse complement strand
TGGCCAAGGACCCGGCCATGCGCACCCCCGAACTGACGCACTTCTTCCCGCTGCTGGAACGCCTGCTGCGGATTGATCCGGATCGCGCACATCTGCGCCCGACAGGTTAATCTGTTCGGCATGGACGGACCTTTCGGCGCCCGCCGGAGGTCCACCGAAGACTTGTACGTCGAGGGAAATACCATGCCGAAAGAGAGTCTGCTGCGCGAACTGTCCGCCCTGCGCGAGCAACTGGAGCAACAACCGCCGCTGAACGAAGAGCAGCGCGCCGAACTGGAACTCCTGATCAGGGACATCGAACTGAAACTGGCCAACGAGGACGCCCTCAACGAAGGCAGCCTGGTCGATGGGGTCAACCTCGCCGTTGAGCGCTTCGAGGTCAGCCACCCGACCCTCGCCGGCACGCTCCGCTCCATCGTGCAGAGCCTGGCCAACATGGGTATCTGAACGACTTGCCGAAATGAAAAGCCCCGGCATGGCCGGGGCTTTTTCGTATCCGCGTGTTGCGAGGCGTTACTGGCGCACCAGGCGTCGGTTGTCCGGTGCGACCTCCACCAGGCTGCGGTAGGGATTGATATCCAGGCCGCCACGGCGTACGTAGCGCGCGTAGACGCTGAGCGCCTGCGGCTGCAACAGGCGCTGCAGGTCGAGGAAGATGCGTTCGACGCACTGTTCGTGGAAGTCCTGGTGCTGGCGGAAGGAAACCAGGTAGGCCAGCAGGCTGGCCGGGTCCAGCGCCGGGCCCTGGTAGTCGACCACCAGGGTGCCCCAGTCGGGCTGGCCGGTGACCGGGCAGTTGGACTTGAGCAGGTGGCTGTAGAGCTGCTCCTCGACGATCCGCCCGGCGTCGCAGCGCAGCAGTTCCGGGCGCGGCTGCTCGTAGCCGTCGACGGCGATGTCCAGCTCGTCGATGCAGCGCCCCGGCAGACGCCCGATGCCCTCCTCGGCCACCTCGTCGAGGCTGCGCAGGCGCACGCCCACGGGCGCCCCGGCAGCGGACGAGAGATCTTTCTCCAACACCGTACGGAGCGCCTCGCGACTGTCGAAGGCGGACTGGTTGAGGGAATTGAGGTAGAGCTTGAACGACTTCGACTCGATGATGTTCGGCGAGTCCGCCGGGATCGAGAACTCACCGATCGCCACCACCGGCTTGCCGGCCGGGGTCAGCCAGGACAGCTCGTAGCAATTCCAGATATCCACGCCGCGATAAGGCAGAGTCTCGGCGCTCAGGCCAAGCTCGGCCCATTTCGCCGTGCGTGAAATGGGGAACAGCAGCGACGGCGTGTAGCTGGAGACGTATTCGCTGGTCTTGCCCAGCGGCGAATGTTCGGCGGGATGCTGCATGAGGGAAACCTGCTGGATGAATCGCGCAGGGCCCTTCCCCGCGCGCCGCGCCGCACTGGCGGGCGGCGGCAAGTGTATACGGATCGGCCGGCATCTTCACGCCGGCCGTCCGCCGGCTCAGGGCTGCACGGTCAGTTGACCGACCATCCCGGCCTGGTAGTGGCCGGGGATGTTACAGGCGAACTCCAGCCGGGTGGCCTTGGCGAAGGTCCAGGTCAGCTCGGCGCTCTTGCCCGGCTCGACCAGCACGCTGTTGGGGTCGTCGTGCTTCATCATCCGGCCATGGTCCATGCCGGCCATGCCGTGGCCCATCTGACTATGGTCCATCGACGCCATGCCGGTCGGGGTGAGCATCCCGGACTGCTGCATCTCCAGCATCTCCTTCTGGTGCTCGGCATGCATCGCCGCGTCTCCCAGGTTGAACTCGTGCAACAGCTTGCCTTCGTTCTTCAGCACGAAGCGGACCGTCTCGCCGGCCTTGACCTCGATCGCCCGCGGCTTGAAGTACATGTCGCCGAGCACCACCTCGATGCTGCGGCTGGCCTGCGCGGCCTGGGCCGGCTTGCCGAAGGCCTGGCCGTGGGCCGGTGAAGCCTGGGCGCTGGCACCGAAAAGCACGCCGAGGACGATCAGGGAAGCGGGAAGCAGGCGGCGCGGAAACATACGGGGAATCTCCATCGGGTTGATGTCGCCTATCCTGTGTCGCTGCGCCTGCCGGCTGGCTGTCGGGAGCATTACATCTTTGTCAGCTTGCCGCCGTTGCGGACCGCGAAGGCTAAGATCGCCCAGCGCCACCGACGGGCATAAAAAACCCGCCGACCGGAAACCAGGGAACCGGTGGCGGGTGAAGACGGGATCGGAGCCCTCCGTCATCCCGTGTGGAGCCGGGGGTGGAAGAACTGGCGATCAGCAGTTTTCCTTGTCCTTCTTCGTCGCTTCGGCCTGCTTCGCCAGTTTTTCCTGGTGCGCGGCACGAGCCTTGGCGGCCTGGGCCTGCATGCGCTCGAAGACGATGTCGCCGCCGCTGTCGGCCATGGCCGGAACGGTCGGGGCGAGGACCAGCAGGAAAGCGAGGGTGGAGGCAGTGAAGGTACGCATGGGAAGTCTCCTCGAATGAGTTCCCCTGTAGTCTGCGCGGGGGCCACTGTCGCCCCCGTTACCCACTGATTACGATGCTGTCAGAAACAGGTCGGCATGGCCGGCAAATGTAACGAGGGATGAACATGAAACTGCTGATCGTCGAAGACGAACCGCGCATCGGCCAGTACCTGCGCCAGGGGCTCGCCGAGGCAGGCTTCGCCGTCGACCTGAGCGACGATGGCAACGAGGGCGAGCAACTGGCCCTGGGCGGCGACTACGACCTGCTGATCCTCGACGTCATGCTGCCCGGCCGTGACGGCTGGCAGATCCTGCGCAGCGTGCGCGACGCCGGGATGACCGTACCGGTGCTGTTCCTGACCGCCCGCGATGCCGTCGAGGACCGCGTGCGCGGCCTCGAACAAGGCGCCGACGATTACCTGGTGAAGCCGTTCGCCTTCGTCGAACTGCTCGCCCGGGTGCGCACCCTGCTGCGCCGGGGCAGCCAGCAGTTGCAGGAGACCACCCTGCAACTGGCCGACCTCGAACTCGATTTGCTGCGCCGCCGGGTGCAACGCCAGGGCAAGCGGATCGACCTCACCGCCAAGGAGTTCGCCCTGCTCGAACTGCTGCTGCGGCGCAGCGGCGAGGTGCTGCCCAAGTCGCTGATCGCCTCGCAGGTCTGGGACATGAACTTCGACAGCGACACCAACGTCATCGAGGTGGCCATCCGCCGCCTGCGCGCCAAGGTCGACGACGACTACCCGCAGCGCCTGATCCATACCGTGCGCGGCATGGGCTACGTTCTCGAAGAGCGCGACGAATGAGCGCCGGGTTCGGCTCGCGGATGTCCCTCGGCGTCCGCCTGAGCCTGCTGTTCGCCGCCTGCACGGCGGCGGTCTCGCTGATCGCCGGATTGATCTTCAGCAGGGCCATCGACGAGCATTTCGTCGAGCTCGACCATATGGCGATGTCCGCCAAGCTCGCGGTGTTTCGCGATGAGCTGCGCGGCCTCGGCTCGGAACAACAGATGCGCCGCCGCGAAGCGGAACTGCTGCGCGAACTGGCACGCCATCCCGACCTCGGCCTGCGTCTGAACGGCCCGGATGGCAACCTCTGGTTCGAGCGCCTGCCGCAGCCTGCGCATCCCGGCCTGCCCGCCAACCGCGAACTCGGCGCCCCGCTGGAGCCCGGCAACGACGCTTCGCCGCGACTTACCGTGATCCTCGACATCAGTCATCACCAGCACTTCCTGCAACGCATGCGCCAGTTAATCTGGCTGACCATGAGCCTGTCGGCGCTGGCCACGGCGCTGCTCGGCGCCTGGGCCACCGGCGCCAGCCTGGCGCCGCTGCGACGGATGCGCGAAGTCGCCGCGCGGGTTTCCGCCAACTCCCTCACCACCCGCCTCGACGCCAGCCGGATGCCAGAGGAGCTGCGCGGACTGGCCGGCGAGCTGAACGCCATGCTGGCGCGCCTGGAAGAAGCCTTCCAGCGCCTCTCGGCGTTCTCCGCCGACATCGCCCACGAGTTGCGCACCCCGCTCACCAGTCTGCTGACCCAGACCCAGGTGGTATTGTCCCGCCCACGCTCGCTGGAGGATTATCGCGAGGCCCTGCACGGCAACCTCGAGGAGCTGGAACGGCTCACCGCGATGGTCAACGACATGCTGTTGCTGGCCAAGGCCGACCACGGCCTGCTGGCGCCCAGCCGCCAGGCCCTGGACCTGGGCGCGGAAGTCGACTCGCTGCTGGAGTTCTACCAGCCGCTGGCGGAAGACCGCGACATCCGCCTGCTGCGCGAAGGCAGCCTGAGCCTGCCCGGTGACCGCGGCATGCTGCGGCGGGTGCTGGCCAACCTGCTGGACAACGCCCTGCGCTTCACCGCCGATGGCGGCGAGATACGTATCCGTCTCGGCGACCGACGCCTGAGCGTGGAGAACCAGGGTCCGGCGATTCCTCCCGAGCGCTTGCCGCGCCTGTTCGACCGGTTCTATCGTGCCGATCCGGCGCGCCGCGAAGGCCAGGGCGAACACGCCGGGCTCGGCCTGGCGATCTGCCGCTCCATCGTCCAGGCCCACGGCGGCGAGATTCGCTGCGAATCAGCCGACGGCTGGACCCGTTTCGTCATCGATTTCGCCCGCCCGCGCCCGTGAAACGCGAAGCCCCCATGACGGGGGCTTCGTGCTTCATACCGTCGAGCGTTTCACTGGCGCATGCCGCGCCCGCTCACCAGCAGCCGTACACAGCCGAAATACAGCACCGCGGTGGCCAGCAGCATGAAGCCGATGGCCACGCCGATGCGGATGTCGGAGACGCCGAGGATGCCGTAGCGGAAGGCGTTGACCATGTGCAGGATCGGGTTGGCCAGCGACACCGTCTGCCAGAACGGCGGCAGCAGGTTGATCGAGTAGAACACCCCGCCCAGGTAGGTCAGCGGCGTCAGCACGAAGGTCGGGATGATCGAGATGTCGTCGAAGTTGCGCGCGAACACCGCGTTGATGAAACCGCCCAGGGAGAAAATGGTCGCGGTAAGCACCACCACCAGCACCGTGATGCCTAGGTGGTGCACCTGCAGCTTGGTGAAGAACAGCGACAGCAGGGTCACGATCACCCCCACCGCCAGGCCGCGCAGCACACCGCCGATGGTGTAGCCGAGGAGGATGGTGTGCGGCGATACCGGCGACACCAGCAGCTCCTCCACCGAGCGCTGGAACTTGCTGCCGAAGAAGCTCGACACCACGTTGCCGTAGGCGTTGGTGATCACCGACATCATGATCAGGCCGGGCACGATGTATTCCATGTAGGTGAAGCCGCCCATGTCGCCGATCTGCCGGCCGATCAAATTGCCGAAGATCACGAAGTACAGGACCATGGTGATCGCCGGCGGCAGCAGGGTCTGCGGCCAGATCCGGGTGAAGCGGCGCACCTCGCGGTAGACGATGGTGTTCAGGGCGACCAGGTTGGCGCTCAGTTCGCTGCTCATCGGGCGATCCTCGTCAGGTTCTTCTCCACCAGCGACACGAACAGCTCCTCCAGGCGATTGGTCTTGTTGCGCAGGCTCAGTACCTCGATGCCTTGTGCACCCAGTTGGGCGAACAGGTCGTTGATGCCCTGGCTCTTCTCCACCTGCACTTCGAGAGTGTGGTCGTCGACCAGCCGCGTCGGATAGCCGTCGAGGGTCGGCGGCAGGGCCTGGACGTTCTTCAGGTCGAGCAGGAAGGTTTCCGAATGCAGGGTCATCAGCAGGTCGCGCATGCTGGTGTTCTGCACGATCTCGCCGTGGTCGATGATGGCGATGTTGCGGCAGAGCTGCTCCGCCTCTTCCAGGTAGTGGGTGGTGAGGATGATGCTGATGCCTTCCTGGTTGAGTTCTGTGAGGAAGCTCCACATCGAACGGCGCAGCTCGATGTCGACCCCGGCGGTGGGCTCGTCGAGGATCAGCAGGCGCGGCTGGTGGACCAGTGCGCGGGCGATCATCAGGCGCCGCTTCATGCCGCCGGAGAGCATCCGCGAGGCTTCGTTGCGCTTGTCCCACAGGCCCAGTTGGGTCAGGTAGCGCTCGGCGCGCTCCTTGGCGATCTTCGCCGGGATGCCGTAGTAGCCGGCCTGGGTCACGACGATGTCGAAGACCTTCTCGAACTGGTTGAAGTTGAACTCCTGCGGCACCACGCCGAGGCAACGCTTGAGGCCGGCCGGGTCCTTGTCGAGGTCGTGGCCGAACACCGAGACCGAACCGCTGGTCTTGTTCACCAGGGTCGAGAGAATCCCGATGGTGGTGGACTTGCCCGCGCCGTTGGGGCCGAGCAAGGCGAAGAAATCACCTTCGGCGACGTCCAGGTCGATGCCCTTGAGGGCCTGGAAACCGTTGCCGTAGGTTTTCGTCAATTGACGGATGGACAGGGCGGAACTCATTAGGCTTCCCGTGTCGGAAGGTGAAGAGGAAGAGCTAGATAAGGCTACGGGTAACAAAATGCAACAGTAGCCGGCTCAGGTCAGTTCGGTCATTACCGCGGTGCGGAACGCCGGGCGCTCGCGCAAGCGCAGGTACCAGGCCTCGAGGTGGGGCAGCGGCGGGCGCTCGATGGGCATCTCGAACCAGGCGTAGATGAAACAGCCCAGGGGAATGTCACCCATGCCGAAGCGTTCGCCGGACAGCCAGGGTTGGCCGGCCAGGGTCTGGTCCGGCACCCGCAGCAACTCGCCGCAGGTCTGCAGCGCCTTTGCGATCAGGGCCTCGTCGCGTTGCTCCGGCGGCGTACGCAGCGTTCCCCAGAACAGGTCGCGGAACGGCCCGGCGAGAGTCGAGGTGGTCCAGTCCATCCACTTGTCGGCGTCGGCGCGGCGCACCGGGTCCTGCGGATAGAGGTCGCCCGGCGCATAGCGGGCGGCCAGGTAGCGGACGATGGCGTTGGACTCCCAGAGGACGAAGCCGTCGTCCTCGATCACCGGCACCCGACCGTTCGGGTTCATCGCGCGGAACGCCGGCTCATCCACCAGGCCGAACGCCCCGCCGGCATCCACCGTCCGGTACTCCAGGCCAGCCTCCTCGGCGCACCACAGCGCCTTGCGCACATTGCTCGAGTTCTTCCGGCCCCAGATGGTCAACATACTCTGCGTTCCCTCTTCGGTTGATGCGGCGGATGGGTCGCCGGAGCGCCCGGACGACATGCCGCACCCTACCGAGGATGGACCGAAGAAGGAAGACGCGCCGGCTGATGGTGACTATCGACGCCCTTCATCTTGTCCGGCCTCGGCCTGGAAATCGCCGCCCAGGGCCAGCGGGCGGCCGGAGAACAGGTGCGGATAGTGCTGCTGCAGGTGAGAGAAGAACAGTTCCTCCGGCAGGTCGGCGAACTGGCCGTGATCGGCCAGGTATTCCATGTAGCGCTCGCCCTGGCGGTTGAACGGATGGAAGACGCTGTCGGCGACGCCGTCGAACTCCAGCGGAGCGACGTCGAAGGCGCGGCACAAGGCACGGTTGAACGCCGGGGTGGCCTTCACCCAGCGGCCCTCGAGGTACAGCTCGGTATAGCCGTGCATGGCGAACACCTCGCTGCGCAGCGCTTCCAGCAGGCGCGGCGTGGCCAGGTGGTTGCGCACGTCGGCCAGGCCGATCCGCGCCGGAATCCGGCAATGCCGGGCGCAGGCGGCGAGCAGGATGGCCTTGGGCACGCAATAGGACTCGCCCTGCTGCAGGGCGTGGCTGGCCTTCAGAGTCTGCGGATCGCGGCTGAACACGTAGGGGTTGTAGCGCACCCCGTCGCGTACCGCGTAGTACAGCGCGACCGCCTGGTCACGCGGTTTCGCCGAGTTCCCCCGGGATTTTTCCGCGAACTCCACCACCACGGGGTGGTCACTATCCACGAAGCGGCCGGATTGTAGGTAGGACTGCATGGCGGGCTCCCGGCGGGCAATTTGTCCCAGTCTAAACGGGAAGTTTTCGCCTATAACGTGACAAACCGGCCAAGCTGACCGGCCCTGCCGCCAAACGGCGGCAAACGGGCTAAGCTCGAGACGCCGCCTGGCGTCTTCATGGAGGATTCCGCATGTTGTTGCTCTGGTTAGTCGTACTGGTACTCGGTGTCGCTTACCTCGCCCATCGGCGTACCCCACCCGCTCCCGCGCTCGGCATCAGCGCCGCCTACCTGATCCTGATGGGCGTGTTCAGCCACGCGCCCGGCTGGCTGCTGCTGGTCTTCTGGCTGCTCTGGCTGGCGGTGGCGCTTCCCCTCGCCCTGCCCGACCTGCGCCGGCGCGTGCTCAGCGGTCCGCTGTTCGCCTGGTTCCAGAAAGTCCTGCCGCCAATGTCCGACACCGAGCGCGAGGCCATCGAGGCGGGCACCGTGTGGTGGGATGGCGAATTGTTCAGCGGCCGCCCGGACTGGCAGAAACTGCTCGACTACCCCAAGGCGCAACTCACCGAAGAAGAGCAGGCCTTCGTCGACGGCCCGACCGAAGAACTCTGCGCCATGGTCAGCGACTGGGACATCGGCCAGCGCATGGACTTGCCGGAAGAAGCGTGGGCCTTCATCAAGCAGCACGGCTTCTTCGGCCTGATCATTCCCAAGGAGTACGGCGGCAAGGGCTTCTCCGCCTTCGCCCACTCACAGGTGGTGATGAAGCTCGCCACCCGTAGCGGCGACCTGGCCTCGACGGTGATGGTGCCGAACTCCCTCGGCCCGGCCGAGCTGCTGCTCCACTACGGCACCGACGAGCAGCGCCAGCGCTACCTGCCGAGCCTGGCCAAGGGCGACGACATCCCCTGCTTCGCCCTCACCGGCCCCTACGCGGGCTCCGATGCCGGCGGCATGACCGACGTCGGCATCGTCTGCAAGGGCGAATGGGAAGGTCGCGAGGTGCTCGGCCTGCGCCTGACCTGGGAAAAGCGCTACATCACCCTAGGCCCGGTGGCCACCCTCCTCGGCCTGGCCTTCAAGTGCCACGACCCGGACCATCTGCTGGGCGACGAGGAGGACCTGGGCATCACCCTGGCGCTGATCCCCACCGACACCCCCGGGGTCGAGATCGGCCGCCGCCACGTGCCGCTGGGCGCCGCCTTCATGAACGGTCCGAACTCCGGCAAGGACGTGTTCGTGCCGCTGGAGTACATCATCGGCGGGCAGGAAATGATCGGCAAAGGCTGGATGATGCTGATGAACTGCCTGTCGGTCGGACGCTCCATCTCGCTGCCGGCGGTGGGCACCAGCGCCGGCAAGGCCAGCAGCTACGTCAGCGGTCGCTACGCTCAGGTCCGCGAGCAGTTCAACGTGCCGATCGCCGCCTTCGAAGGCATCCAGGAGGCGCTCGCCCGCATCGGCGGCAACGCCTGGCTGATGGACAGCGCGCGAATCCTCACCGCCAACGCGGTGGACCTCGGCGAGAAGCCCTCGGTGCTTTCGGCGATCCTCAAGTACCACCTCACCGAGCGCGGCCGCGAGTGCATCGCCCATGCCATGGACATCCATGGCGGCAAGGGCATCATCATGGGCCCGAACAACTACCTGGGTCGTTCCTGGCAGGGCGCGCCGATCTTCATCACGGTGGAAGGCGCGAACATCCTCTCGCGCAACCTGATGATCTTCGGCCAGGGCGCGATCCGCTGCCATCCGTACGTACTCAAGGAAATGGAACTGGCCCAGCGCGAGGACAAGGACCAGGCCGCCCGCGAGTTCGACGCGCTGCTGGTGAAGCACATCGGCTTCGCCGTCGGCAACGCCGCCAGCAGCTTCCTCCTCAGTCTCAGCTGCGGCCACCTCGGCAACGCGCCCGGCGACCGCATCAGCCGTCCCTACTTCCGCGCGCTGAACCGCCTGGCGGCGTCCTTCGCCCTGCTCGCCGACTTCAGCATGATGCTGCTGGGCGGCGAACTGAAGCGCAAGGAACGCCTCTCCGCGCGTCTCGGCGATGTCCTCAGCTATCTCTACCTGGGCTCGGCGGCGCTCAAGCGCTACCACGACCTGGGCAACCCGGACTACCTGCATCCGCTGCTGCGCTGGGCCATGGAGGAAAACCTCGGCAAGGCCGAGGCGGCGCTGGAGGACCTGCTGAACAACTTCCCCAGCCGCTTCTTCGGCTGCGCGCTGAAGGTCCTGGTACTGCCGTTCGGCCGCCGGCACAAAGGGCCGAGCGACGAACTGGACGCCGAGATCGCGGAAATCCTCGGCCGTCCGGACGACGACCCGGCGTTGCAGGCGATCCTCGCTGGCGCGTTCCTGCCGAAGGACCCGCAGGACCCGGTCGGTGCCCTCGCCCACGCCTTCGACGCGGTACGCGAAAGCGCCGCGCTGGAGAAAACCCTGCACAAGGCGATCAAGGAAGGCAGGGTCCAGCCGCAAGCGGGGCAGAACCCGATCGATGCCGGCGCCGCCGCCGGCGTGCTGAGCGCCGAGCAGGCGCAAGCCCTGCACCAGGCCGAAGCGGCACGGCGCAAGGTGATCGACGTCGACGACTTCGCCAAGGAGGAACTGCAACTGGCCGACGGCAGGATCCGCTGACACTCCGCGGCAAAGCGACGGTCGCAACCGACAAAGGCGCCTTCCGGCGCCTTTGTCGTCTTCACCCACCCAAACCCGGGCGATTGGCTAGAATCGACGGGCACATCCCTGACGTACGGGAGGCCATCATGCTCAAGCTACTTGCCACCGGCCTGGCAGCCTCGTTTCTCCTCCTGCCCCCGGCGCAGGCCGCACCGCCTGCGCCCTATGGCGTGCAGCCGCACCAGCAGGCGGTGCAGCGCGCCGGCGAACAGCGCCAACGCCAGCTCCAGGAACAGCGCCAGCGCTTCGACGAACAACGCCTGCAATTGCAGCAGGATCAACTGCAACGCCAGCAGCAGAATTTGCAGCGGCAACGGCAGCAGCGACAGATGCAGGACAACCTGATCCGCCAGCAGCAACTGGACCAGCAGCGCTGGCGCCTGGAGCAGGACCAGCGGCGCCTCGATAGCGAACGCCGGCAACTGGAAAACCGCCGGCGCCAGAGCCAGTCCCCGGCGATCCGCTGAAACTGGCCGGCGCCGCGAAACCCTTTATACTGCCCAGCTTTTTTCCAGAGGACCCGTCATGGCCAACTCCTACCTCGAGCACCACCTCGCCCTGCTCCAGCACCTGCGCAACATCCTCGGCGCCCTGGGCGAGGCCGAGCAGGTGCCGGAAGAAAACCACGGGCTGTTCCTCGAGCGTTTCGACGAACTGATGGACGAACTGCCGCGCGACCCGGAAGGCGCCCAATACCTCGGCCAGGACCTGATTTCCCAGGTCTTCCACCGCTATCCGCAGATCGCCCACCTGGTACCGCGCGACCTGCTGTGGTTCTTCGGCGGCGATTGCCTGCACTTCATGCCGGACGAAGAGATCGACCTGTTCCAGCGCCTCGACGAGCGCCGCTACGAAGCCGAAGAGCGCGGCGAAACGTTCGACTGGAACCGCGAAAAGCAGTTGCTCGCGCTGCCCGAGGACAGCCCGCGGCACTGAGCCCGTCACGGCCACCGGCCGTCCCGCCCCGACCGCCATCCGTGCGCTCGGGGCCGCCTCCCGCCAGCCCAAACCTCGCTACCCTTTCCGAATAAAAAACGGACCGCCCGCCCGATTGCCGGAGCGCGCCGAGTCCGTACCTAGCAGTTCTGCCGGGTAGCCGGAGCTTCACACCCCTGCGCCGCACACGTCCCCACTGATTGCTCTGCAGCGAGCATGTCGTACCTCGCCGGAGCTGCCGATCAATCTGGCGAAGGCGCAGGCATGCACTCGAACGAGTCAACGGAAGACCGCTGTTCACGCCACTACACCCTGCTGCAACGGTGCCCGCTGCTGCACGGGCTGCCCGATCTGCTGCGGCACGTGGCGACCCATGCGTCGGAGCGCCGGTTGCGCGACAAGGACGTCCTGTTCCTCAAGCACGACCCTGAAGACTTCATCGGCCTGGTCCTCGGCGGACACCTCTATACCGTGCTCTACGGGCCGGACGGGCGGGAGCTGATCGTCAATGATATCCGTCCTGGCGAAGTGATCGGGGAAACCGCGCTGATCCAGCCGAACCGCCGCGAGACCTCTGCCTACGCCTCCGGCGCGGCGTCGGTGCTGATCCTCCACCGACGTCACTTCGCCCCGTTGATCGCCGACACGGAATTCCTCAACCGCGCGCTGGCCCTCCTCTGTTCGCGCCTGCGCGAAGCCTCCGGTTTCGTCGAGAGGGTCTGCCTGCATCGCCTGGAGTCGCGCCTGGCGCGCCATCTCCTGGCCAGCCTGGCGAGCGAACAACCCGAGGGAGCCTGCGCGACGCTACCGACCAACCAGAGCATCCTAGCAGCGATGCTCAACGCCAGCCGGCCGAAGCTCAACGCGCAACTGCAAATATGGAAACGCGAAGGGCTGATCAGCTGCCGCAACGACCGGATCCTGATCAACGACCTCGGTCGCCTGCGACGCAAGGCCGAACTACCAGCCGCGCCCCTGTCACCCAGGTAACAGCCTCGCCCACCGCCCGCCTCACAGACTGCTCGCCGACACGAGCAACCAGGGAGGTAGCGGTTATGGATCGTCCGAATCAGCCAGGCGGCAACGAAACCGGTTCCGATCGCCTGTTCGAGGAAAGCTGGCGTGCCGCGCAGGCTGGCCTGCGCAAACGCGCACAACGCCTTGCGCGCGGCAACAGCCATCGGGCCGAAGAATGGCTGTCGAGCACCGCGGTCAAGGAGCTGCTGTTCCTGCGCCAGTCACCGGAGCGGGTACGCGACCCCCAGGGCCTCC
>NZ_SCND01000015.1:0-37541 GCF_005503585.1 Pseudomonas sp. 2VD | reverse complement strand
CGCGCTGGCTTCGCAGGTCAACCATCTGTCACAGAGCGTGGCCAGCTACAACGATGCCATCGCCAAGGCCAAGTCGGCGGGCGCGGTGCCCAACGACCTGATGGATGCGCGCGACGAAGCCGTGCGCAAGCTGTCCGAGATGATCGGGGTGACCGCGGTCACCCAGGACGACAACAGCGTCAGCCTGTTCATCGGTAGCGGCCAGCCGCTGGTGGTGGGCAATACTGTGTCGACCCTGAGCGTGGTGCCCGGGCTGGATGACCCGACCCGCTACCAGGTGCAACTGAGCAACGGCAACTCCATACAGAACGTCACCGGCCTGGTGTCCGGCGGCGAGATGGGTGGCTTGCTGGCCTACCGCAACAGCGCCCTGGACAGCAGCTACAACAAGCTCGGGCAGTTGGCGATCACCCTCGCCGATACCATCAACAAGCAGCTGGGGCAGGGCCTCGACCTGGCCGGCAAGGCCGGCGCCAACCTGTTCGGCGACATCAACGATCCGGACATCACCGCGCTGCGGGTCCTGGCGAAGAACGGCAACACCGGCAATGTCCACGCCAACCTGAACATCACCGATACCAGCAAGCTGAATTCCAGCGATTTCCGCCTGGACTTCGACGGCACCAATTTCACCGCGCGGCGCCTGGGCGACGACGCAAGCATGCAGGTCACGGTCAGCGGTACCGGTCCCTACACCCTCTCGTTCAAGGATGCCAACGGCGTCGACCAGGGCTTCAACCTGACCCTCGACCAGCTCCCGGCTGCCGGCGACCGCTTCACCCTGCAGCCGACCCGGCGTGGCGCGGCGGATATCGAGGCGACGCTGAAGAATGCCTCGCAACTGGCGTTCGCCGGTACCGCGCGTACCGAATCGACCACCGAAAACCGCGGCACCGGCAAGATCGGCGCGCCGACCCTCACCAGCGGTCCGTCGCCGGTGGACCCGGCGGTGCTACAGGGCGCGTTCGGGCCCAACGGGATCAGCCTGGGCGCGACGCTCAGCGCCGACGGCAAGACCTATACCCTGTCCTCGCCGTTGCCGGCCGGCTGGAGCTACGTCGACAAGGACGGTAACGCCCTGACCGGCAGCCCGACGCTGACCAGCGGCAATACCAATACCGTGCGCATGGCGTTCACCGACCCGAGTGGGCAGAAATACAGCTACGAATTCGAGCTCAGCGGCGTACCGCAGAACTCCGACAGCTTCAAGCTGGGCTTCAACGACAAGGGCATTTCCGACAACCGCAACGCTCTCAACCTGCTGGCCCTGCAGACCAAGCCGACCGTCGGCGGCACCGACAACACCGGTTCCACCTACAACGAGGCCTATGGTGGCCTGGTCGAGCGGGTCGGCACCCTGACCGCCCAGGTGCGTGCCAGCAGCGAGGCCAGCGCCACGGTGCTGAAGCAGGCCCAGGACAGCCGCGATTCGTTGTCCGGGGTGAGCCTCGACGAAGAGGCGGCCAACCTGATCCAGTTCCAGCAGTACTACGGTGCCTCGGCCCAGGTGATTCAAGTTGCCCGCACTTTGTTCGATACCCTGATTGGAGCGTTCCGTTGAGTTCTCTCGACGGGGCCTAAGCCAGCGAGACCGCCACCATGCGCATTTCCACCATCCAGGCCTTCAACAACTCGGTCAACGGGATTTCCCGCAACTACGCGGACCTGAACCGTACCTTCGAGCAGATCAGCACCGGCAAGCGCATCCTGACCCCGGCGGACGACCCGGTCGGTTCGGTACGCCTGTTGCGCCTGGACCAGGAACAGGGGTTGAACGAGCAGTACAAGACCGGCATGACCGAGGCGAAGAACAGCCTGAGCCAGGAGGAAACCATCCTCCGTTCGGTCGGCAACGTCCTCCAGCGCATCCGTGAGATCGCCGGCCAGGCCGGCGACGGCGCACTGGACTCCAACGACAAGAAGTCGCTGGCCAGCGAGTTGCGCCAGCGCGAGGACGAGTTGCTGAACCTGCTCAACAGCCGCGACGCGAGTGGCAAATACCTGTTTTCCGGGTCCCAGGGCTCGGTGCAGCCGTTCGTGCGCAACGAGGACGGCACCTACAGCTACATGGGCGACGAGAGCCAGCGCGAGGTGCAGATCGCCAGCAGCACGCGGATTCCGGTCAGCGACAGCGGCAAGGTGCTGTTCGAGGACATCGTCAACGCCGCTCGTCTCGATACCAAGGCGGCGGCTGGCAATACCGGCGACGGTCGCATCTCGGTCGGCCTGGTCGAGGACGAGCTGGCCTTCGACAGCCAGTTCCCGGCGAGCAACCCGCCTGCGGCAACCGACGGCTTCAACATCCACTTCGTCAGCGACAAGGAGTACGTGGTCTACGATCCGAAGAGCCTGCCTCCGGGCTATGACTGGACCACCTACGATCCGAATTCGCCGCCGGCCTGGCAATTGTCCAAGGGCGCCATCGACGACGACCCGAAGACCATCGACAAGGTGCTCTACGCCGGCGTCAGCGTGACGATCGACGGCACGCCGAAGGCGGGCGACGAGTTCAACGTCAACTACAAGCCGGGCAGCGAGAAGCGCAGCCTGCTGAACGTGGTGTCGGACCTGCGCAAGGCCCTGGAAAGCTCCACCGACAACCAGGCCGGCAACGACGCCATCCGCGATGCGACGGCGGTGGCCCTGACCAACCTCTCCGCCGTGGCTGCCGCCGTGGATGGCGGCCAGGGCAAGATCGGCGCGCGCCTGAATACCGTGGAAAGCACCGAGACCTTCATCGACGATGTGAAGCTGGTGAATGCGTCGGTGATGTCGCAGATCCAGGACCTGGACTACGCCGAGGCGTTGTCGCGGCTGTCGTTGCAGTCCACCATCATGGATGCCGCGCAGCAGAGCTACGTGAAGATCCAGGGGTTGAGCCTGTTCAACTACCTGAAGTGACAGTCCCTCTGTGGAACAGGGCCCATGACTCCGTCATGGGCCTTTTCGTTCGCAGGGACTGTACCTGTGTCGCTGGAGGGTATGTTCCGCAAGGTCTACGGAAACACGGGAGAATTTGTCAGAAGTTTGACTGCCGATTCGCGCCGCAGCGCCTGTGGAACAGCCAGGGGCCGCGCGACCAGGGGCTTTGACCTGCATCAAGCTCTTTGGGTACGGGCCTTGCATAGAGTGGCGTGCTCGGGTTTTTCGCCCTTTACTCGCCTGAGTATCCATTCATCAGGGCCCTACATGAACAACAAGACGATCCCGGTCACCAGCCCGCTGCTGCCGCCCCTGGAAGAGTTCATCCCCTACCTGGAAAAGATCTGGGAGAGCCGTTTCCTGACCAACGGGGGCGACATGCACCATGCGTTGGAAGAGGCCCTGTGCGAGTACCTGGGGGTGAAGCACATTGTGCTCTTCGCCAACGCCACCCTGGCGCTCATCACCGCGCTGCAGGCATTGCGGGTGACCGGCGAGGTGATCACCACGCCGTACTCCTTCGTCGCCACCAGCCACGCGCTGCTGTGGAACGGGCTCAAGCCGATCTTCGTGGACATCGACCAGGACTCCATGAATCTCGACCCGTCGCGGATCGAGGCGGCGATCACCCCGCAGACCACCGCGATCCTGCCGGTGCATTGCTACGGCAACCCCTGCGATGTCGAGGCTATCCAGCGGATCGCCGATATCCACCACCTGAAGGTCATCTACGATGCCGCGCATGCCTTCGCCGTGCGCGACGCCGGCGGCAGCGTACTGCGCCACGGCGACCTGAGCATCCTCAGCTTCCATGCCACCAAGGTGTTCAACACCTTCGAGGGCGGTGCGATCATCTGCTCGGACGAAAACACCCGGCAACGCCTCAACCACCTTAAGAATTTCGGCTTCGTCGACGAGGTCACGGTGGTCATGCCCGGCATCAACGGCAAGCTCAACGAGGTCGGCGCTGCCTTCGGGCTGCTGCAACTCAAGCACGTCGACCAGGCCCTGGAGCAGCGCAGGGAGATCGCCGAGCGCTATCGGCGCCTGCTGGCCGGCGTCCCTGGCATCCAGTGCCTCCGGCCTGGTACCCAGACCTTCGCCAACAACGCCTATTTCCCGATCCTGGTGGAAGACGATTTTCCGCTTTCGCGCGACGAGCTGTACCAGCGCCTGCGCGACAGGGATGTGCTGGTGCGGCGCTACTTCTACCCACTCATCAGTGACTTCCCCATGTACCATTCGCTGCCCTCGGCGGCGCCCGCCAATCTTCCGGTGGCGCGGTCGATTTCCTCGCGGGTGCTGTGCCTGCCGATCTATCCCGGGCTGGCCGCCGCAGACGTCGAGTTCGTCGCCGGCCTGATCGCTTCCGCCGCCATGCCGCGGCGGCGGGCATCAAGTTGAGCCCGTCGCGACCGATAACAGAATGAACAACCGCCTCACTCAGGTAGACAAGAAATGAGCCAAGCAAAATTCATCGAAGACTTCCTTTCCGCCACCGATTTCCAGAATCCCGTCGAGGTCAGCATGGACACCCAGCTCGAAGACCTGCCGGAATGGGACTCGCTGGCCGCGCTCGGGGTCATCGTCATGTTCGACATGGAATACGGCAAGACCATCACCGGCGAAGACCTGATCAAGGCCCGCACGGTGGGCGACCTCTACCAGATGCTCGGACTCTGACCATGGCCACCTCCACGCTGAAGAACGTCCGTTTCGCCGGGATGGCGACCTGCGTCCCCAAGCGCGTTATCTCCAACCTGACCGACTGCAAGCCGCAGCTGCGCGCCGAGCGCGAACGCCTGGTGCGCAACATCGGCATCGAGACGCGGCGCATGGCGCAGGAGTGGCAGTGCTTCTCCGACCTGGCCTTCGACGCCGCCGAGCGCCTGCTAGAAAGCCTGGAGTGGAAGCGCGAGGAGGTCGATGCGCTGATCGTCGTGACCCAGTCTCCCGACTACCTGGCGCCGGCTACCGCGATCATCCTCCAGGACCGCCTGGGGCTGCCGCATTCCACCGTGGCCTTCGACGTCAACCTGGGTTGCTCGGCCTATCCGTTCGCCCTCAACCTGCTGGGTTCGCTGATTGCCGCCGGCGGGGTGAAGAAGGGCCTTGTGCTGGTCGGCGACCGCGGCGCCAGTGTCAACGATCCGATCTTCTCCGACGCGGGCACCGCGACGGCGCTGGAGTTCTGCGAAGGCGCGCCGCCGATGCATTTCGACCTGAACAGCGACGGCAGCGGCTACAAGGCCATCATCCTGCCGGTGGGCGGCCATCGCGAACCGGTCGGCGTGCAGCACCTGATGCCGTTCCGCGAGGACGAGAACGACCATTGGCACCGTGCCATCGACCTGCAGCTCGACGGCACCGCCGTGCTCAGCTTCTCCACCCAGCGCGTACCGCCGGCGGTGGAAAAGCTGCTCGACTATGCCGGTGCGAGCAAGGACGAAGTGGACTACTTCGTTTTCCACCAGGCCAACCGGATGATCAACGAGACCATCCGCAAGAAGCTCGGCCTGCCGGTAGAGAAGGTGCCTTCGACCCTGCGCGACTTCGGCAACACCAGCGGCGCCTCCCTGCCGGTGACCATGACCGCGCGGATCAACCGGGAACTCGAGGCCGGCCGCAATCGCGTGTTGCTCTGCGGCTTCGGTATCGGCCTGTCCTGGGGTACCTGCCTGGTGGATATCGAAGGGGCGAAGTTCCCCGACCTGATCGAATCCTGAGAGCCTTGAACGCGGAATCAGCCAAGTGAACGACGAGACTTCCTTCAATCCCTTCAGCCTGTCGGGCAGGCGCATCCTGGTCACCGGCGCCAGTTCCGGCCTGGGCCTGGCCATCGCGCAGAGCTGCGCGCGGATGGGCGCCGAGCTGATCGTTACCGGACGTGACCAGACCCGCCTGGATGGATGCCTGACAACCTTGCAGTCGATCTCGGAGCTGCCGCACCGTGCTGTCCAGGCCGATCTTCGGGTAGCCGAGGAGCGCGCTGCGGTGGTAGCGGCTGTCGACAGCGAAATCCATGGACTGGTGCATAGCGCCGGTATTTCCCGTCTGTGTCCAGTGCGGATGATGACCGAAGCGCACTTGCATGAAGTCCAGTCGATCAATGTCGACTCGCCGATGCTGCTTACCCAGGCGTTGCTCAAACGCAACCTGGTAGCGCCCGGCGGTTCGATCCTGTTCATCGCTTCCATCGCCGCCCACATCGGGGTTGCCGGAGTGGGCGCATACTCGGGGACCAAGGCCGCTCTGATCGCCATGTCCCGCTGCCTGGCCATGGAAGTGGTGAAGCGCAACATCCGGGTTAACTGCCTGTCTCCATCACTGGTGGAAACACCGCTTCTGGATGCAGCCACCCAGACGGTCGGTTCGATGGACGGTCAACGCAGCAACCACCCGATGGGCTTCGGCAAGCCCGAGGATATCGCCAACGCCGCTATCTTCATGCTTTCCGATGCCAGCCGCTGGGTGACCGGCACGACCCTGGTGATGGACGGCGGCCTGACCATCAGTTGAGGACGATGCAATGAAGAGGATCATCATCCTCGGCGCCGGTGGGTTGGGGCGTCAGGTGCTGGCCCAGCTGCAGGTCGACTACGGTCACGGCATCGACTGGGTGATCGGCGGGTTTCTCGACGAGCGCGGCCCCGAAGCGGTCGCGGAGTCGCTCTACTACCCGTGGCTCGGGTATCCGGAGAGCTTCGTCGCGGAGCCTGACCAACTGTTCGTCGCCGCGGTCGGCGATCCGCTCAGTCGCCAGAAGCAGGTCGCATGCCTGCTGGCGAAGGGCGCCGAGTTCGTCGCTATCCGCACCCGCTGCACCCTTGGCGTGCGGACCAGCTACGGCCCGACCTTCTTCGGCTACGACGTGAGCAGCGGCGTGGACTGCCGTATCGGCGCCTACGGTTTCATCGACCAGCAAACCATGCTCGGCCACGACGTGGTCATCGGTGACTATGTACATATCGGCCCGCGCTGCCTGCTGGCCGGCTACGTGAAGGTGGGCGATCGTGCGGTGATCAACTCCGGGGCGATGATCGCCCGCGACGTCAGTATCGGCGAAGACGCCGTGGTGGGCATGGGCGCGGTGGTGTTCAAGGACGTGGCGGCCGGACAGACCGTGGTCGGCAATCCGGCCCGGGTTATTTTCAGCAAGTGAAGGTTGTGGATGTGGACATGACTCGCCATGCGCTGGACGCAGCGCACTACACCGAGCCGCAGACGCTCGCGCTGGAGCGCGAAAGGCTGTTCGGCAGGCTCTGGATCTTCGTCGGCTTCAGTTCGATGGTGCGCGAGCGCAACCAGTTCTTCACCCGCAAGATCGTCGGCGTGCCGGTCGTGGTGCAGCGTACCGAGTCCGGCATCCGGGCCTTTCTCAACCAGTGTCCGCATCGTCTGTCGGCCATCCAGACCGAATGCACCGGCCAGCGACCGCTGGTCTGCCCGTACCATGCCTGGTCGTTCGGCGCCGAGGGGCAGCTACAGGGCATTCCGAACTCCAGTCTGTACCAGTTCAGCGCCGAGGAGCGGGCGCAGATCGGCTTGCGCAAGCTGCACCTGGAAGAGGTGGGGCAACTGCTGTTCGTCAACCTGGCGGACGACCCGCTGCCGCTGCGCGAGCAGTTCGACGATGGATTCCTGGAAACCTTGCGGGAGGTCTCCTCGCACCTGGATACGCGGCTGATCTACAGCTGCCACAAGGTGCGCTACAACTGGAAGCTGAACATGGAGAACGTGAAGGACTACAACCATGTTCCTTTCGTCCATCCGAAGACCTTCCTCCCGGTGATGACCGCCCCGGTGCGCGGTCTGGCACGCGAGGCTGCGGTGCCATCCGAGGTGCTGCGCCTGCTGCAGGAAGGCGAAACGCCGGAGCTGCGTTCGCTGAGCTTCCCCACCAAGGCGCCGATCCAGCCCTACAAGAGCTGGTTCTCCGACCTCTGTGAGGGCTACGGCGACGAGCACGCCTACTACAACTGGTTCATCTACCCGAACGTGAACTTCTGCAGCGTCCGTGGCGAGCACTTCCTGCTCCAGCAGTACGATCCGGTGGCACCCGGCGAGACCGACTACCACTTGTGGATGATGACTGCCCGGCGCAAGGATCCGAAGACCGATTTCAGCGCTTTGCTGAGCACCCTGATTCGCGGCGAGCGTAACGTGATCGGCGAGGACACCCTGGTCCTGGAACGCCTCCAGGAGGGGCTGGGCGCACATTCGCCGCCGTTCATGCACGGCGACTACGAGGTGCAGCTGGTGCGCCAGCACCTGTGGTATCGCGCGCAGGTACTGGGGGAGAGGGCATGAAGCAGGCGATCATCGTCGGGGAAGGGCGCGCGCTCGAACGGGCGGACAGTACTGCGCGGGAACGGAGACTGGAACACCGGGTCCTGGAGCTGAATGCTGCGGATCGACACAACTTCGATATTGCGCCTCTGCTCGAACGCTACCCCGCTGCGGAAAGCGAAGTATTCGTGGCGCTGGACGAGCGGGCGGTGAACTACGCCCGCCACAAGCTCATCGCGGATATCCGCCTGGCGGGCTACCGGCTATTCGATATCGTCTCGCCTCAGGCCATCGTCGGCGAAGGCGTGCGACTGCTGGGCAACGTGTTCGTCGGCGCCGGTTGCGTGCTCGCCGGTCCTGCCCGCATCGGCACTGGCAGTTGGCTGGAGCTGCAGGTCCTGGTGGAGGAGGACTGCCGGGTCGGAACCTGTAGCACGCTGCTCGCTGGCGTGCAGTTGGGACGGCGAGTGGAGATCGGCCAGGGCAGCACGCTGGGTGCGGGCAGCGTCGCGCTCGCCGACACCCGGGTGGGGCGACACTGCGAATGGTTGTTGCCGGGCAGGCTTCCCCGGGAACTACCCAATTACTCCTTTTACGATGAACTCATGCCCGATGGGGCACGCATCCTATGAGCGGGGAGCTGTCGATGATGGCGGGAAACGATATGACGCAGGCGGACTTCCTTTCGCGATGCGAACGGAGCGGATATCTATTGGTGCTGGTGCCTACTTCCTATCTTGGAGGGGTGTTCCGCTCACAGGTGGTTGCCGGTTTGTCACAGCGTCTGCCTGGGGTTCGCCTGATTGCTGTGGACGATGTGCTTTTCGCCAGCAATAGCGTTCCCGATGGTTTCGACCAGGTGATTCCTACCGCCCAGTTGAAGGAACCATGCCACGCAGGGAAACCCGCGGTGAATTGTGCCTATTCGCTGCCTACCTGGCTGACGCTGGATCACCTGGCGAAGACTGCGCAATGCATCACCCTCGATCTGCCCGAGCTTCTCTACCTGCTGGATATTCCTTTGGTCTACCAGACCGGCGCGCTGACTCGCGAATTGGCGATGCAGCATCACGCCGAGTTCGTCTCGCTGCGCGAGCGCCTGGCCGACGAGCGAAGCCGGAAGACCCTGGAAGCCATCATGCGCCTGCGTTTGGACGGCAACCGCGCTGCGTTGCTGGACGTGTTGTGTCCGGGAGAGCAGGAATACTTTTCCCTGTATCGGGGCCCCGAGCATCCGATCGTCTTGCGAAGCGACGAGCATTACGTGGATATCGGTGCCTACGATGGCGATACGGTGAAGAAGTTCATGCTGGCGGCTCGTCATGAATATGCTTCGATCCATGCCTTCGAGCCTGATCCGGCGAATTACCGGCTCATGCATGCGTCGCTTGCTGGAAGTGTCGGTCTCCATCTGCATAACCAGGCGGTGTCCGATACCGGCGGCCATCTCGCATTCGCAGCCCACGGCACCATGGGAAGCAGGGTCGAGATAGACGGCACCGTGCAGGTGCCGTGCGTGCGGCTCGACGATGTCCTCGATGTCATGACCTTGCTGAAAATGGATGTGGAAGGCCATGAGGCACGGGTTCTGCGGGGGGCCGCGCGGCTGATCGACGAGTGCCGGCCGCGCATGGCCATCACCTGTTACCACCATGTGCAGGACCTGCTGGACATCGTCGCCGCGATCGACGGGATCGCTGCGGGAGCCCGGCTGCGCCTGCGCCATTACTCGCTGTATTTCTACGACACGATCCTCTATGTCGACTGGCCCGATGCTCTTCGTGAAGGGCGCTGACGCGCTCGTCGGAGCAGATGCTCCGCCGCGGGGAGTCGAGACCGGGAGCGGCGACACGAAGGGCCATGGCCCGGCCCTTCCGATCACCATGCGCTGCACCAATTACTCAGGAATGGCTCAATGAGCGCGAACGTTCGTGTCAGCATCGTCATGCCGACCTACAAGCTGGAGTACTTCGAGGACGCCCTCGACAGCGTGCTCGGGCAGACCTATCCGGCCCTGGAGCTGATCATCTGCGACGACAGCAGCGACGAGCGGATCGCCACGCTGGTCGAGCAGAAGCGCGCCTCCGCGGCGTTCCCGATCCGCTACTTCCGTAACGAGACGCGCCTCGGCGAGCTGGGCAGCACGGCGAAAGGCATCCGCCTGGCGGAGGGCGAGTACGTCAAGTTTCTCCACGACGACGACGTGTTGCTTCCCGAATGCGTCGAGGCGTTGGTGGGAGCGATGGAGCGCGAGCCGAACGTGGTCCTGGCCTCGTCGCGGCGGTTGCGTATCGACGAGGAAGGGCAGCCGCTGCCGGACATCCTGGCGACCTGCTTCCCGTTCGCCGGCGACGTCCTGATCGACGGTCGCGAGCTGGTCTCGTTCCTCGCCGACCACACCATCAACTTCATCGGCGAACCCAGTTGCCTGATGGCCCGGCGCGATGCGCTGCTGCAGATCTGCGAGCGCCTGATGATGCTCAACGGCCGGGCCATCGACTGGATCGGCGACCTGGCCATGTGTGCGCAGTTGCTACAGCGTGGCGACCTGGCGTTCCTGTCGCGGCCGCTGACCCGTTTCCGCGTCTCCCGCCAGCAGTTCAGCCAGATCGGGCGCGACCAGCCCGGTATCGGCGAGCAGGGCCATGCCGACTTCCGCCTGGCTATCCGCGAACTGGGTTGGTATCGCCAGGCCGGCGACAACCGCTTCGTCCGGGTGGCACCGATCACCCGCCTGGACGCCCGTGTCTTCAAGCCGGTCAACCTGCTCGCCGCGCTGAGGCGGGCGGCGGGCTTCGGTAGCGTCACGCTGTCGACCTGGCTGGAGGCGCGGCGGCCGGATACGGTGCAGAAGGTGCTGATCGATCGATTCCTGCAGGAGCAGGGTGGTGGGCCGCGCTTCGCGGTGCTGGTGCTCGATGCCCACGGCGATACCGAGGCCGTGGAGCGTACCCTGCAGAGCCTGGAGCACGTCAATTCGTATCCACGTGTCGAGAGCCACCTGTTCGCGCCGCTGGGCACGAGTCCGCGGAACGGAGCGATGCTCTTCGATCCAGAGGTGGGGCCGGTGCCGACGATCAACCAGGCGCTTGCCCGGCTTGATACCGACTGGTTGCTCCTGGTCGAAGCGGGTGTCGAATTCACTGTCAGCGGCCTGCTGGTGGCGGCGCTGGACCTGCTGGCGGCACCGGAGAGCTGCCAGGCGGTGTACGCCGACGAACTCATGCGCCTGGATGACGGCGAGCTGGGCGCGGCGTTGCGCCCGGACCTGAATCTCGACCTTCTGCTCAGTTTCCCCGCCGGCCTGTCCCGGCACTGGTTGTTCCGCCGCGAGCCGCTGCTTGCCACGGGCGGATTCGACGAGACCGCCGGCGAGGCTTTCGAGCTGGCCTACCAGTTGCGTCTCGTCGAGCAGCGGGGCCTGGGCTGTATCGGACACATCAGCGAGCCACTGCTGTCTGGCCCAGCGCTGCGCCTGCAGGACAGCACCGCCGAGCGTGCGGCGATCGAAGGCCACCTGCGTGCCCGTGGCTACGCGCAGGCGACAGTCGGAAGCCGGCTGCCGGGGCGCTACGAGCTAGACTACGGCCACGCCGGGCAACCGCCGGTCAGCATCCTGGTGCTGGCCGGGGAGCGCCTGGCGCAGCTCCAGCGTTGCGTAGAAACCGTGCTGGAGAATACCGCCTATCCCAACTACGAGATCCTTCTGCTGGAACAGGGTGGCGAAGCGGCCGACGTTCGCGAATGGCTGCTCGCCGTCGAAGGCATGGGCGTCGAGCAGGTGCGGGTGCTGCGAGGCGATGGGCAGTTGTCCCGTGGGGCTCTGCGCAACCTGGCGGCGTCCCGGGCGCGCGGCGAATTCCTGCTCTGGCTCGATGCCGGCAGCGGCATCCTCGACAAGGACTGGCTGCAGCAGTTACTCAACCATGGCCAGCGTCCGGAAGTCGGCGCGGTAGGCGCCAAGCTCCTGGCGGCGGACGGACGGGTCTGCCACGCCGGCTGGCTGCTCGGTTTGTGCGGACCGGCCGGGCGGGCCTTCGAAGGGCGTTCGCACGAGGACGCCGGTTACCTGCAGCGCCTGCAGGTGGACCAGAACTACTCGGCGGTGGCTGGCGAATGCCTGTTGATGCGCCGCGAGTTGTTCCTCGAATTGGGCGGTTTCGACGAGGCGCTGACGCGCTGGGACGATGTCGACATCTGCCTGCGGGCGGTCCAGGCGGGCTACCTGAACGTATGGACGCCGCGTGCGCGGCTGTTGCTCGATGCGCCTGCCACGACGGCGGCGAGCGTCGAGGAAGAAGATGCGCTGTACGCGCGCTGGCTACCGTTGTTGGCACGCGATCCCGCCTATAACCCGGGCTTTTCGTTGCAGGCCGAAGGCGGTTTCAAGCTGGCCGACCCGCAGCTGGCCTGGCGCCCGTTGCAGGGGTGGCGGCCCTTGCCCACTGTCCTGGCGCACCCCGCCGACCTGTTCGGCTGCGGCCATTACCGGGTGATCCAGCCGTTCAGCGCGTTGCGCGAGTCGGCATCCATCGATGGCGCGCTGTCGATCGGCCTGATGCACGTGGCCGATCTGGAGCGCTACGACCCGGACGTACTGGTGCTGCAGCGCCAGGTCGGCGAGGAGCGTCTCGAGGCCATGCGGCGGATGCAGGCGTTCTCGCGAGCCTTCAAGGTCTACGAGCTGGACGACTATCTGCCCAACGTGCCCCTCAAGAGCGCCCATCGCCAGCACCTGCCGAAGGACATCCTGCGCACGTTGCGTCGCGGGCTGGGTTACGTCGACCGCTTCGTGGTGTCGACGCCGGCCCTGGCAGAGGCCTTCGCCGGTCTCCACCCGGATATCCGGGTGATCGAGAACCGCCTGCCGGTGGGGTGGTGGCAGGGGCTGCGGGCGCAGCGGCGGCGCGGCGAGCGGCCACGTGTTGGTTGGGCGGGCGGCTCGAGCCATACCGGCGACCTGGAACTGATCGCCGACGTGGTCCGGGAACTGGCCGACGAAGTCGACTGGGTGTTCTTCGGCATGTGCCCGCCGTCCATCCGTCCCTTCGTCAGGGAAGTGCATGCGGGGGTGCCTATCGAACGCTATCCGCGGGCATTGGCGGCTCTCGATCTCGACCTGGCGCTGGCGCCGGTGGAGCAGAACCTGTTCAACGAGTGCAAGAGCAATCTGCGCCTGCTGGAATACGGCGCCTGCGGTTTCCCGGTGGTCTGCAGCGACGTGCGCTGCTACCAGGACGATCTGCCGGTGACGCGGGTGAAGAACCGTTTCCGCGACTGGGTGGACGCGATCCGCATGCATACCCGCGACCTGGATGCCGCGGCCAGGGCAGGGGATCACCTGCGCGAACGGGTGCTGGCGGATTGGATGCTCGACGGCGAGCGTTTGCGCGCCTGGTATCGTGCCTGGATGCCGGACTGAGCGGCCGGCGGGGCTTTCCGTCGCGCTGTCCGCAGCGCTTGGGAGGCCTTGCGCGAACCCCTCCGACGGGGACGATGCATGAAAAACGAGGATGGTCAAAAAAAAACCTAAAGCTCCCCAGGGAAGCGCCGATAAAGATCACGAATGCGAACTTTAGGGGTGCCTGGGCGATGCCCACCCGAGGTCGCAAGCTCAGGCAAACATATCGTCCTTGGAGGGCATCAAGATGGCCTTGACCGTCAACACCAACATCGCTTCGCTGAACACTCAGCGGAACCTGAACAACTCTTCCGCGTCGCTGAACACTTCGCTGCAGCGTCTGTCCACCGGTTCGCGCATCAACAGCGCCAAGGACGACGCCGCCGGCCTGCAGATCGCCAACCGTCTGACCAGCCAGGTCAACGGCCTGAACGTGGCTACCAAGAACGCCAACGA
This sequence comes from Pseudomonas sp. 2VD, assembly GCF_005503585.1. Classification (NCBI taxonomy): domain Bacteria; kingdom Pseudomonadati; phylum Pseudomonadota; class Gammaproteobacteria; order Pseudomonadales; family Pseudomonadaceae; genus Pseudomonas; species Pseudomonas sp. 2VD. Next base: position 23,473 of record NZ_SCND01000015.1, on the reverse strand, counting down.
TGGTATCTCCCTGGCGCAGACCGCTGAAGGCGCCCTGCAGCAGTCGACCAACATCCTGCAGCGTATGCGTGACCTGTCCCTGCAGTCGGCCAACGGCTCCAACAGCGACTCCGAGCGTACCGCTCTGAATGGCGAAGTGAAGCAACTGCAGAAAGAACTGGATCGTATCAGCAACACCACCACCTTCGGTGGCCGCAAGCTGCTCGACGGTTCCTTCGGCGTCGCCAGCTTCCAGGTGGGTTCGGCCGCCAACGAAATCATCAGCGTCGGCATCGACGAGATGAGCGCAGAGTCGCTGAACGGCACCTACTTCACGGCTACTGGCGGCGGTGCGGTCACTGCTGCAACCGCTTCGGGCACCGTCGACATCGCGATCGGCATCACTGGCGGCAGCGCCGTGAACGTCAAGGTCGACATGAAGGGCAACGAAACCGCCGAGCAGGCGGCTGCCAAGATCGCCGCTGCGGTCAACGACGCCAACGTCGGCATCGGTGCCTTCACCGACGGCGCGCAGATCAGCTACGTGTCCAAGGCTAGTGCGGATGGTACTACCAGTGCGGTTTCCGGCGTAGCCATCACCGACACCGGCAGCACCGGCGCAGGCACCGCGGCAGGCACCACGACGTTCACCGAGGCTAACGACACCGTCGCCAAGATCGACATCTCCACCGCGAAGGGCGCTCAGTCCGCCGTGCTGGTGATCGACGAGGCGATCAAGCAGATCGACGCCCAGCGTGCCGACCTCGGTGCGGTGCAGAACCGCTTCGACAACACCATCAACAACCTGAAGAACATCGGTGAGAACGTATCGGCTGCTCGCGGCCGGATCGAAGACACCGACTTCGCAGCCGAAACCGCCAACCTGACCAAGAACCAAGTGCTGCAACAAGCCGGCACCGCGATCCTGGCCCAGGCCAACCAGCTGCCGCAGTCGGTTCTGAGCCTGCTGCGCTAAGCTTCGGCGAGGTCAAGGTGAAGTCACGAGGGGGAGCGCTGGCGCGCTTCCCCTCGTATCTCATTGAGAGGTAGCGACGATGGACGTCAGCAATGTCAACAATTCGACGGCTGCTCCGGTAATCCGGCTGTTCGGCTCGGCGTCTTCTTCCGATGGCGCACGCCCGGCCGGCCAGGCCGGCGAGGCGGCCGCCAGCGCAAGCGCGCAACGGACGGGCGACGTCAGGATGGGCGACAAGGAGCAACGCGCTGCGGTCGAGGAGGCGGTTTCCTCCATCGAGAAGTTCACCCAGAGCATCCGCCGTGATCTGAGTTTCAGCCTGGACGACTCCACGGGGCGGGTAGTGGTCAAGGTGACCGATTCGACTTCCGGAGAAGTCATCCGGCAAATCCCTTCCGAAGAGGCCCTGCGCCTGGCAGAGCGACTGGACGAAGCGCGCAGCCTGCTGTTCAAGGCGGAAGCCTGAGCGGAATTGGCACGTCTTTTGACTGTCTGTTGGAATTGGAAGGACAAAGCGTCAATGAGCTGACGAGGTGAAGCAAGATGGCGAACAGTACGACGATCAACGGCTACAACTCGGGCCTTGATATCAAGAACATCGTTTCCACCCTGGTGGCGGCCGAGAAGGCGCCGAAGGAGGCGCAGCTCAAGCGCCTGGAAAGCGACACCACCGCCAAGTTCACCGGCATCGGCCAGCTCAAGAGCGCGATCTCCGACCTGCAGACCATCCTCAAGGAGCTGAACAAGCCCGAGCTGTTCCAGAAGCGCTCGGCGAGCACCAGCGACGAGAAGTTCGCCACCGCCACCGCCACCAAGGACGCCCTGCCGGGTATCTACAAGCTCGAAGTGACCCAGCTGGCCAGCGTCAGCAAGGTGGCCACCGCGTCGTTTGCCGATGGCTACAAGACCACTTCCGGTGGCACCCTGACCATCAAGCAGGGCGCCGACGATGCCGGCGTCACGGTAAACGTCGCGGCGGGCGCGACCCTCGCCGAAGTGCGCGACTCGCTCAACGCGCAGCTGAAGGACAAGGGCATCAGCGCCAACATCGTCAACAACCCTGGAGACGGAACCTCGCGACTGGTCTTCACCGGCAAGGATTCCGGCGCCGGCAAGGACGTGTTCGTCCAGGGCAGTTCCGGCCTGGAGAACTTCAACATCGGCAGCGTCGGCGCCGATGGCAAGCTGACCCTGTCCCAGTTGGACGGTACGTCCTCCAGCAGCAGCGGCTATATCACCCAGGCGAAGAATGCCAAGTTCAGCATCGACGGCCTGACCCTGGAAAGTCCGACCAATACGGTCGACAAGGTCATCAACGGCGTCACCTTCGAGCTGAAGACGGTCACCGACACTAACAAGCCGATCACCATCTCGGTCGAGCAGGACCGTGGCGGCGTCAAGGACAACATCAAGAAGTTCGTCGAGGCCTACAACAAGCTGGTCGGCGTGACTTCGGAACTGACCGGCGTGACCAAGGTGGGCGACGACAAGGCTCCCGTGGTCGGTGCCTTGGTCGGTGACAGCAGCGTGCGCAACCTGCTCACCACCATGCGCAACGAGATGGTCCAGCCGGGGCAAGGTACCGATGTCCGCATGCTCGCCGACATGGGTATCACCACCAAGAAAGACGGCACCCTGGAGATCGACGACAAGAAACTCGACAAGGTTCTGAAGGACAAGTTCGAGTCGGTTTCCGCTCTGTTCACCGGCGATACCGGCCTGATGAAGCGTCTCGACGACAAGCTCACGCCTTACACCCAGACCGGCGGTGTGCTCCAGCAGCGCCTGGATGGATTGCAGGACACCATCAAGTCGGTGGATACCCAGCGCCAAGCGCTCGATCGCCGGGTCGAGCAGTTACAGGATCGTTTGCTCAAGCAGTTCACCGCCATGGACCAGTTGATCGGCCAGCTCAACCAGACCAGCGGACGCATGGCCCAGGCTCTTAGCAGCCTGCCTGGCCTTGTGAAGAAAAGCTGATGTCGCGTCCTATCGATACCTACCGGCAGGTAGGCAGCGCACAGGACGTCCCGCCCTACCAGGTGGTCAAGCTGCTGCTGGACGGCGCGCTCGAACGCATCGCCCTGGCCCGGCGCGCGGTGCTGGAGCGCAACCCGGCGCTGCGCGGCGAAGCGGTAGGCACCACGTTGTCGATCATCGGCGCCTTGCAGGCTGGCCTCGATCACCAGCAGGGCGGCGAGATAGCCGGCAATCTGGATGCGTTGTACGACTACATGACCCGCCGCCTGGCTGGTGTCGCGCTGGACGACACACCGCGTCCGCTGGACGAGGTCGAGGCGCTGCTGGGCCAGATCAAGCAGGCCTGGGATGCCATTGGCAGCGCCGAAGCGCAGGGCGAAGACAGCGAACGGCGCTAAAGAATCGCGGTAGCCGACCGATATAGAGCGTATCAGTCACCGAACAAGGCAACCGTCGATGAACGCAATGGCAGCCATGCGGCAATACCAGAATGTCAGTACCCAGGCTCAGGCTATCGATGCCAGCCCGCATCGCTTGATCCAGATGCTGATGGAAGGCGGCCTGACCCGGATGGCGCAGGCCCGCGGAGCCCTGGAGCGCGGCGAAGTGGCGCTGAAGGGCGAGCTGATCGGCAAGGCCATCGCCATCGTCGGTGGCCTGCGCGAAGGGCTCGACTTCGAGGCGGGCGGCGAGCTGGCAGCCAACCTCGACCGCCTTTACGCCTACATGTCGATGCGCCTGACGGAAGCCAACTTGAAGAACGACGCGGGCAAGCTCGAGGAAGTTTCCGAGCTGTTGCGCAACATCAAATCCGGTTGGGATGCGATTGCCCCCTGAGAGGCATCCCCAGAGGGACCAAGCAATGAGTGCAGCTGTACAGATCCTTGAAGAAACCGGTAGCGCCCTGCGCGTTGCCCTGGCCAGCCAGAACTGGGAGGCCATCGGTGAACTCGACCAGCGTTGCCGCCAGGCCGTCGACGAGGCGATGCTCGATGTACAGGACGAAGCCACCTTGCGGGCGCGGATGGAAGAGCTGCTGGCGCTGTATCGCGAGCTGATCGATGTCTGCCAGGGCGAGCAGCGCAAGCTGGCCACCGATCTGATCCAGCTGAATCAGTCGAAGCAAGGCGCCAAGGTCTACCAGATGTTCGGATAAGTTTTTCATGGCTTTGTGCCGTTACTTTGGCGCAAGGCTTTTCGGAAAAATTTACATATCCCCAAAAACCCCTGCCAGTACTGCTTTCCATGCGGTCTGTAGGGGTTTTTTATTGCCTCTCCCTGTCGGAAACAGCAAAAAAAACACGCCATAAAATTGACTAATCGTTCACATTTGACTTAACTAGTGGCCAAATGCTGGCTGCTTATTAGAAATAGGCATTAGTCCCAGCCCTCTTTCGGGTCGAGCGAGACCCATTCGATGCAAGGCAGCTGATCAAAATGTGGCGCGAAACCAAACTCTTGCTGATTGACGACAATCTCGATCGCAGTCGCGACCTGGCAGTCATTCTCAACTTCCTCGGCGAAGATCAGCTGACCTGCAACAGCGAGGATTGGCGAGAGGTAGCGGCGGGCCTGAGCAACAGTCGCGAAGCCCTGTGCGTGCTGCTCGGCAGCGTCGAGTCGAAGGGCGGGGCGGTAGAGTTGCTGAAGCAACTGGCCAGTTGGGACGAGTACCTGCCGATCCTGCTGATCGGCGAGCCGGCCCCGGCCGACTGGCCGGAAGAGCTGCGCCGCCGGGTGCTCGCCAGCCTGGAGATGCCGCCCAGCTACAACAAGCTGCTCGACTCCCTGCATCGCGCCCAGGTCTACCGCGAGATGTACGACCAGGCCCGCGAGCGCGGCCGCTCCCGCGAGCCGAACCTGTTCCGCAGCCTGGTCGGCACCAGCCGGGCGATCCAGCAGGTGCGGCAGATGATGCAGCAGGTCGCCGATACCGATGCCAGCGTGCTGATCCTCGGCGAGTCCGGCACCGGCAAGGAAGTGGTGGCGCGCAACCTGCATTACCATTCCAAGCGCCGCGAGGGGCCCTTCGTCCCGGTGAACTGCGGGGCGATCCCGGCGGAACTGCTGGAAAGCGAACTGTTCGGCCACGAGAAGGGCGCCTTCACTGGTGCCATCACCAGTCGTGCCGGACGTTTCGAGTTGGCCAACGGCGGCACCCTGTTCCTCGACGAGATCGGCGACATGCCGCTGCCGATGCAGGTCAAGCTGCTGCGCGTGCTGCAGGAGCGCACCTTCGAAAGGGTCGGCAGCAACAAGACGCAGAACGTCGACGTGCGGATCATCGCCGCGACCCACAAGAACCTCGAGAAGATGATCGAGGACGGCACTTTCCGCGAAGACCTCTACTACCGCCTCAACGTATTCCCCATCGAGATGGCGCCGCTGCGCGAGCGGGTGGAAGACATCGCCCTGCTGCTCAACGAACTGATCTCGCGGATGGAACATGAGAAGCGCGGGTCGATCCGCTTCAACTCGGCGGCGATCATGTCGCTCTGCCGCCACGACTGGCCGGGCAACGTCCGCGAACTGGCGAACCTGGTGGAGCGCCTGGCGATCATGCATCCCTACGGGGTGATCGGGGTCGGCGAACTGCCGAAGAAATTCCGCCATGTCGACGACGAGGACGAGCAACTCGCCAGCAGCCTGCGCGAAGAGCTGGAAGAGCGCGCGGCGATCAACGCCGGGCTGCCGGGAATGGACGCGCCGGCGATGCTGCCGGCCGAAGGCCTGGACCTCAAGGACTACCTGGCCAACCTCGAGCAGGGCCTGATCCAGCAGGCCCTCGACGATGCCGGCGGAGTGGTCGCGCGGGCCGCCGAACGCCTGCGCATCCGCCGCACCACGCTGGTGGAGAAGATGCGCAAGTACGGCATGAGCCGGCGCGACGACGACCTGTCGGATGATTGACAGGTCGTTTCGCAACGCTTTGATTTTCAAATGAAAAAAATTTAGGCACGGGTATTGCTATATCTCCGTCGACCGACAGAACCATGACGTCGCGCCGACCGAGAGAAACGCAATGCAACCAGCCCTCAACGCCTTCACCGAGCAGCCAGCCGATACGGCCGAGGCCACCAGCCGCGCCGGCCTCGAGCAGGCCTTCGCGCTGTTCAACCAGATGTCCAGCCAGCTCAGCGAGTCCTACAGCCTGCTGGAGGAGCGCGTTACCGAGCTGAAAGGGCAACTGGCCCTGGTCAGCGCGCAGCGCATGGAGGAGCTGGCGGAAAAGGAGCGCCTGGCCAACCGCTTGCAGAGCCTGCTCGACCTGCTTCCCGGCGGCGTCATCGTCATCGATGCCCATGGTGTGGTCCGCGAGGCCAACCCGGCGGCCCTGGGCCTGCTTGGCGAACCGTTGGTGGGCATGCTCTGGCGCGAGGTGATCGCCCGCTGCTTCGCTCCGCGCGAGGATGACGGCCACGAGATTTCCCTGCGCGACGGACGTCGCCTGTCCATCGCCACCCGCTCGCTGAACGGCGAACCGGGTCAACTGATCCTGCTCAACGACCTTACCGATACCCGCCGTCTCCAGGAGCAACTGGCGCGCCACGAGCGCCTGTCGGCGCTGGGGCGGATGGTCGCCTCGCTGGCCCACCAGATCCGCACGCCGTTGTCAGCGGCGTTGCTCTATGCCGGGCACCTCAGCGAGCAGGCGCTGCCGACCGACCAGCAGCAACGCTTCGCCGGGCGCCTGAAGGAGCGCCTGCACGAACTGGAACATCAGGTACGCGACATGCTGGTGTTCGCCCGCGGCGAGCTGCCACTGACCGACCGGGTGGCGCCGAAGGCGCTGTTCGACAGCCTGCGCGCGGCGGCCGAAGTCCATGTCCAGGGGCTCCAGGTGCGTTGGCAGTGCGAAGCGCGCGGCGGCGAGCTGCTGTGCAATCGCGACACCCTGGTGGGCACCGTGCTCAACCTGGTGGAGAACGCGATCCAGGCCTGCGGGCCCGAACTGCGCCTGAAGGTGCATCTCTATGCCCGCGCCGACAGCCTGCGCCTCAGCGTCAGCGACAACGGACCGGGCATGGACCCGGCGACCCTGGCGCGCCTGGGCGAACCCTTCTTCACCACCAAGACCACCGGTACCGGGCTCGGCCTGGCGGTGGTCAAGGCCGTGGCGCGCGCCCACCAGGGGCAATTGCAGTTGCGCTCTCGGCCCGGGCGCGGCACCTGCGCCACCTTGATCCTGCCGCTGATTCCGGCGGCGCCTCTTTCTGCGATTCAGGAGTAACCCCATGGCAGCCAAAGTCCTGCTGGTCGAAGACGACCGCGCACTACGCGAAGCCCTCAGCGACACCCTGCTGCTGGGCGGTCACGAGTTCGTCGCCGTGGACTCGGCGGAGGCGGCGCTGCCGGTCCTGGCCCGCGAAGCCTTCAGCCTGGTGATCAGCGACGTGAACATGCCGGGCATGGACGGACACCAGTTGCTCGGCCTGATCCGTACGCGCTACCCGCACCTGCCGGTGTTGCTGATGACCGCCTACGGCGCGGTCGATCGCGCCGTCGAGGCGATGCGCCAGGGCGCCGCCGACTACCTGGTCAAGCCGTTCGAGGCGCGGGCGCTGCTCGACCTGGTGGCACGCCATGCGCTGGGCCAGTTGCCGGGCAGCGAGGAGGATGGTCCGGTGGCCCTGGAGCCGGCCAGCCGGCAGTTGCTGGAACTGGCCGCGCGGGTCGCGCGCAGCGATTCCACCGTGCTGATCTCCGGCGAGTCCGGGACCGGCAAGGAAGTCTTGGCCAACTATATCCACCAGCAATCGCCGCGTGCCGGCAAGCCGTTCATCGCGATCAACTGTGCGGCGATCCCGGACAACATGCTCGAGGCCACCCTGTTCGGCCACGAGAAAGGTTCCTTCACCGGCGCCATTGCCGCCCAGCCCGGCAAGTTCGAGCTGGCCGACGGCGGCACCATTCTTCTCGACGAGATATCGGAAATGCCCCTCGGCCTGCAGGCCAAGCTGCTGCGCGTATTGCAGGAGCGCGAGGTGGAGCGGGTCGGTGCGCGCAAGCCGATCAACCTGGATATCCGCGTGCTTGCCACGACCAACCGCGATCTCGCGGCGGAAGTCGCGGCGGGGCGTTTCCGCGAGGACCTCTACTATCGCCTGTCGGTCTTCCCGCTGGCCTGGCGGCCGCTGCGCGAACGCCCTGCGGACATCCTGCCGCTGGCCGAGCGTCTGCTGCGCAAGCACAGCCGCAAGATGAACCTCGGCGCGGTGGCGCTCGGCCCCGAGGCCGCCCAGTGCCTGGTCCGGCATGCCTGGCCGGGCAACGTACGGGAACTCGACAACGCCATCCAGCGTGCGTTGATCCTGCAACAGGGCGGCCTGATCCAGCCCGCCGACCTGTGCCTCACCGCGCCGATCGGCATGCCGCTCGAGGCCCCGGTGCCCATGCCGGCAATGCCACCGGCCACCCCGCCGAGCGTCGAGATTCCGTCGCCGGCCGCAGGCCAGGACGCTAGCGGCGCGCTGGGCGACGACCTGCGCCGCCGCGAATTCCAGGTGATCATCGATACCCTGCGCACCGAGCGCGGCCGCCGCAAGGAGGCTGCCGAGCGCCTTGGCATCAGCCCACGGACCCTGCGCTACAAGCTCGCCCAGATGCGCGACGCGGGGATGGACGTGGAGGCCTATCTCTACGCCATCTGAGGGCTCGCCATGTTCCCCAGGCCCGCCTCGTGCGGGCCTTATGCGTCCGCCGCCGGTCGTCGCCCAGGGCTGTTCGAGCGTGCGCGCCTGCCGATAACCGGAGCAGGGACGGACCCTGCAGCGGTCGCGGGCATTGGCGGCGAACGCCGATGCCGGGCCTTGGGGGCGACTTGGCACCCTTGTTGCTAACTCCTCTGCAAAGTGCCGGGCGGCGTCAAAAAAGCCGCGGCTGTTGGAGGAAGAGTCATGAGTCAGGGTGTCGAGTTCAATCGTCTGATGCTGGAAATGCGTTCCATGCAAATGGAAGCCATGGCCAAGGCCAAACCGGTTCAGGCGCCGGCCGAAGTGGGGGCGCCGAGCTTTTCGGAAATGCTCTCCCAGGCCGTGGACAAGGTGAACGAGACCCAGCAGGCCTCCACCGCGATGGCCAACGCCTTCGAGGTCGGCCAGAGCGGCGTCGACCTGACCGACGTGATGATCGCCAGCCAGAAGGCCAGCGTGTCGTTCCAGGCCATGACCCAGGTGCGCAACAAACTGGTCCAGGCCTACCAAGACATCATGCAGATGCCGGTCTGAGCGGCGCGAGGATAACTAGTTCATGGCCGATGCACTGATCGACAGCCAGGTTCCCGCCAAGAGCGGCGGTGCCGGGATGCTGAAGAAATCCTTCCCGGGACTGTCGTTCCTCGACAACCTTTCCGAGATGACCATGCTGCGCCAGATCGGCCTGCTGGTCGGTCTCGCCGCCAGCGTGGCGATCGGCTTCGCCGTCGTGCTCTGGTCCCAGCAGCCGGACTACAAGCCGCTCTATGGCAGCCTCAACGGGGTCGACGCGAACCGTGTGGTGGAAGCGCTGACCGCGGCGGACATTCCCTACAAGGTCGAACCCAACTCCGGTGCGTTGCTGGTCAAGGCCGACGACCTCGGCCGGGCACGCATGAAGGTGGCCTCCGCCGGCGTGGCGCCGACCGACAACAACGTCGGTTTCGAGATCCTCGACAAGGAACAGGCGCTGGGCACCAGCCAGTTCATGGAAGCCACCAACTACCGCCGCGGCCTGGAAGGCGAGCTGGCGCGCACCGTGTCGAGCCTGAACAACGTCAAGGCCGCCCGCGTGCACCTGGCGATCCCGAAGAGTTCGGTGTTCGTCCGCGACGACCGCAAGCCCAGCGCCTCGGTGCTGGTCGAGTTGTATCCGGGTCGCAGCCTGGAGCCGAGCCAGGTGATGGCGATCGTCAACCTGGTCGCCACCAGTGTGCCGGAGCTGGACAAGTCGCAGGTCACCGTGGTCGACCAGAAGGGCAACCTGCTCTCCGACCAGCAGGAGCTCTCCGAGCTGACCATGGCCGGCAAGCAGTTCGACTTCACCCGGCGCATGGAAGGCCTGCTCACCCAGCGCGTGCACAATATCCTGCAACCGGTGCTGGGCAACGGTCGCTACAAGGCCGAGGTGTCCGCCGACGTCGACTTCAGCGCGGTCGAGTCGACCTCGGAGATGTACAACCCGGACCAGCCGGCCCTGCGCAGCGAGCAACGCAACAACGAGGAACGGCAGAATTCGTCCGGCCCGCAGGGCGTGCCGGGGGCGCTGTCGAACCAGCCGCCGGGCCCGGCCAGCGCGCCGCAGCAGGCCACCGCCAGCGCGCCGGCCGACTACGTCGCGCCGGGCCAGCCGCTGAAGGACGCCAACGGCCAGACCATCATCGATCCGAAGACCGGCAAGCCGGAGCTGGCGCCGTACCCGACCGACAAGCGCGACCAGACCACCCGCAACTATGAACTGGACCGCTCGATCAGCTACACCAAGCAGCAGCAGGGGCGCTTGCGCCGACTGTCGGTGGCGGTGGTGCTGGACGACCAGATGAAGGTCGACGCGAAGACCGGCGAGGTCAGCCACCAGCCCTGGAGCGCCGACGAACTGGCGCGCTTCACCCGCCTGGTACAGGATTCGGTGGGCTACGACGCCAGCCGCGGCGACAGCGTCAGCGTGATCAACGCGCCGTTCGCCCCGGCCCAGGCCGAAGAGATCGACAGCATTCCGTTCTACTCGCAGCCGTGGTTCTGGGACATCGTCAAGCAGGTGCTCGGCGTGCTGTTCATCCTGGTCCTGGTGTTCGGCGTGCTGCGTCCGGTGCTGAGCAACATCACCGGCGGCGGCAAGGGCAAGTCGCTGGCCGGCGGCGGCGGTCGCGACGGCGACCTGGCGCTGGGCGAGAGTGGCCTGGAAGGCTCGCTGGCCGACGACCGGGTGAGCATCGGCGGGCCGTCGAGCATCCTCCTGCCGAGCCCCACGGAGGGGTATGATGCGCAATTGAACGCGATCAAGAACCTGGTCGCACAGGACCCGGGCCGCGTCGCCCAGGTCGTGAAAGAGTGGATCAACGCCGATGAGTAAGCGCCATGAGTGAGAATCGTCTCGCCGCCAAACTGACCAAGGTCGACAAGGCCGCCATCCTGCTCCTGTCGCTCGGCGAGACCGACGCGGCGCAGGTGCTGCGGCACATGGGGCCGAAAGAGGTGCAGCGGGTCGGCGTGGCCATGGCGTCGATGCGCAACGTGCACCGCGAACAGGTCGAGCAGGTGATGGGCGAGTTCGTCGAAGTGGTCGGCGACCAGACCAGCCTCGGCGTCGGTGCCGACGGCTACATCCGCAAGATGCTCACCCAGGCCCTCGGCGAGGACAAGGCCAACAACCTGATCGACCGCATCCTCCTCGGCGGCAGCACCAGCGGCCTGGACAGCCTGAAGTGGATGGAGCCGCGTGCCGTGGCCGACGTGATCCGTTACGAACACCCGCAGATCCAGGCCATCGTGGTCGCCTACCTCGATCCCGACCAGGCCGCCGAGGTGCTCAGCCATTTCGACCACAAGGTGCGCCTGGATATCGTCCTGCGCGTCTCCTCGCTGAACACCGTGCAGCCCTCGGCGCTGAAGGAACTCAACCTGATCCTGGAGAAGCAGTTCGCCGGCAATTCCAACGCCACCCGCACTACCATGGGCGGGGTCAAGCGCGCGGCGGACATCATGAACTACCTCGACAGCTCCATCGAAGGCCAACTGATGGATTCGATCCGCGAGGTCGACGAAGACCTGTCCGGACAGATCGAGGACCTGATGTTCGTCTTCGACAACCTCGCCGACGTCGACGACCGCGGCATCCAGGCGCTGCTCCGGGAAGTCTCCTCGGACGTACTGGTGCTGGCGCTCAAAGGCTCCGACGAGGCGATCCGCGAGAAGGTCTTCAAGAACATGTCCAAGCGTGCCGCCGAGCTGCTGCGCGACGACCTGGAGGCCAAGGGGCCGGTACGGGTCAGCGAAGTGGAAGGTGCGCAGAAGGAAATCCTCACCATTGCCCGGCGCATGGCCGAGTCCGGCGATATCGTGCTGGGCGGCAAGGGTGGCGAGGAGATGATCTGAGGTGGTCCCCCACGACAAGGACAAAGACAATCCCAGCGAACTGATCCGCGGCAAGGACGTGGCGGCCTTCGGCCTCTGGTCGTTGCCGAGCTTCGACGAGCCGCGCGACGAGCCGGCCGTTGCCGCGCCGCAGGTGCCCGCGGTCGCCGAACCCGCGCCGGCGCCGCCGGCGGTGGAAGAGGTCGAGCTGGAGACCGTCAAGCCGCCGACGCTGGAGGAAATCGAGGCGATCCGCCAGGACGCCTACAACGAAGGCTTCGCCACCGGCGAGCGCGACGGTTTCCACGCCGGCCAGTTGAAGGCGCGGCAGGAAGCCGAGGAGGCGCTGAAGGAGCGCCTGCAAAGTCTCGAGCGCCTGATGACGCAGCTCCTGGAACCCATCGCCGAGCAGGACGCCCTGATCGAGCAGGGCATGGTCAACCTGGTCAACCACGTTGCCCGCCAGGTGATCCAGCGCGAACTGCACATGGACTCCAGCCATGTCCGCCAGGTCCTGCGCGAGGCTCTCAAGCTGCTGCCGATGGGCGCGGCGAACATCCGTATCCATGTCAACCCGCAGGACTTCGAGCGGGTCAAGGCGCTGCGCGAGCGCCACGAAGAGAGCTGGCGGATTCTCGAGGACGATTCGTTGCTGCCCGGCGGCTGCCGCATCGAGACCGAGCACAGTCGCATCGACGCGACCATCGAGACGCGCCTGGCGCAGGCAGTGAAGCAACTGTTCGAGCAACAGCGCGAACAGGCGACCCATCCGCTGGCCAGCGACATCCGGATCGACCTCGACGCCCCCGGAGACGTCGATGCGCCTTGAGCGAACCAGTTTCGCCAGGCGCCTGGAGGGCTACACCGAGGCTGTCTCGCTGCCGGCGCAGCCGGTGGTCGAGGGCCGCCTGCTGCGCATGGTCGGCCTGACCCTCGAAGCCGAAGGCCTGCAGGCCGCGGTCGGCAGCCGCTGCAACGTGATCAACGAAAGCGGCTACCACCCGGTGCAGGTGGAGGCCGAAGTGATGGGCTTTTCCGGTAGCAAGGTGTACCTGATGCCGGTCGGCAGCCTCGCCGGCATCGCGCCTGGCGCGCGGGTCGTGCCGCTGCCGGACACCGGGCGCCTGCCGATGGGCATGTCGATGCTCGGCCGGGTGCTCGACGGCGCCGGCCGCGCCCTCGACGGCAAGGGCGGGATGCGCGCCGAAGACTGGGTGCCGATGGACGGCCCGACGATCAACCCGCTCAAGCGCCACCCGATCAGCGAACCTCTCGACGTCGGCATCCGCTCGATCAATGGCCTGCTCACGGTCGGCCGCGGCCAGCGCCTCGGCCTGTTCGCCGGTACCGGGGTGGGCAAGTCGGTGCTGCTGGGGATGATGACCCGTTTCACCAGGGCCGACATCATCGTCGTCGGTCTGATCGGCGAGCGGGGTCGCGAGGTGAAGGAGTTCATCGACGAGATCCTCGGCGAGGAAGGCCTCAAGCGCTCCGTGGTGGTCGCCTCGCCGGCCGACGACGCGCCGCTGATGCGCCTGCGCGCCGCGCAATACTGCACGCGGATCGCCGAGTACTTCCGCGACAAGGGCAAGAACGTATTGCTGCTGATGGACTCGCTGACCCGCTACGCCCAGGCCCAGCGCGAGATCGCCCTGGCCATCGGCGAGCCGCCGGCGACCAAGGGGTATCCGCCATCGGTGTTCGCCAAGCTGCCGAAGCTGGTGGAACGCGCCGGCAATGCCGAAGCCGGTGGCGGCTCAATCACCGCGTTCTACACCGTGCTCTCCGAGGGCGACGACCAGCAGGACCCGATCGCCGACGCCGCTCGCGGCGTGCTCGACGGGCACTTCGTATTGTCCCGGCGGCTGGCCGAGGAAGGCCACTATCCGGCCATCGATATCGAAGCTTCGATCAGCCGGGTGATGCCGCAGGTGGTCGAGGCCGAGCACCTGCGCGACGCCCAGCGCTTCAAGCAGCTCTGGTCGCGCTACCAGCAGAGTCGCGACCTGATCAGCGTCGGTGCCTACGTGGCCGGCGGCGATCCCGAGACCGACCTGGCCATCGCACGCTTCCCGGTCATGCGCCAGTTCCTGCGCCAGGGCCTCGACGAAAGCGAAAGCCTGGCGGAAAGCCGTGCGCGGCTGGCGAGCCTGCTCGCCGGCGGGCAGGCCTGAGGCGCCCTGAGGCATGGAGAAGCGCGCGGCGCGGCTGGCGCCGGTGGTGGACATGGCCAGCAAGGCCGAGCGGGATGCCGCGACCCAGCTGGGCAGGTGCCAGCAGCAATTGCTCGCGGCACAGCAGAAGCTGGCGGAGCTGGAGCGCTACCGCAACGACTACCAGCAGCAATGGATCAGCCAAGGCCAGAAGGGCGTCAGCGGCCAGTGGCTGATGAACTACCAGCGCTTCCTCTCGCAACTGGAGACCGCCGTTGTCCAGCAGGCCAACAGCGTGACCTGGCACCGCGAGGCGGTGGATAAGGCGCGGCTCAACTGGCAGGAGAGATACGCCCGCCTGGAAGGGCTGCGCAAGCTGGTCGAGCGCTACCTGGAAGAGGCGCGCCAGGCCGAGGACAAGCGCGAGCAGAAACAGCTCGACGAACTCGCCCAGCGTACCCGCCGCCAGGACGACTGACGACTCAGAAGAACGGACGCGACGCCTTCAGCATGAACGTGGTGTCGCAGTAGCTGTTGTGTCCCGAGTAGGCGCTGCAATCGCTGCCGGTCAGGCTGGTGCCGCTGTAGGACAGGTTCAGGTCGATGCCCAGCCAGGGCCGCGAGAGGTTCACCGACCAGTCGTTGAAGACGCTCACGTAGCCCCCGCCGCTGAGGCTCGCCGGGTTGTCCAGGCGATGGTTGCCGTACTTCAGGGTGACGTCGAAACCGAACGGCGGGTTGACCCCGAGGTCGGCGAACAGGGTGGTGTCGTTGCGCCCCGGGTCGCTGCTCAGGGCCGCGCCGAGCCGGCTGCCGAAGATCGACAGGCCGCCGTAGAGTTCGGCTGCGTCGTTGGCCGGCTGCTCCGGGCGGCTGTAGCGGATCAGGCCCATTTCGTAGCCCAGGCGGTTGTTCAGCGGGCGCTTGAAGCCGGCGTAGGAGTCGATCTCGGTGGGCTTGCCGGGGTCGAGGTTGGAGGTCCAGTTGCCGATGTACCAGCCACTTTCGTGGCTTAGGTCGAGGCCGCCGTGGAAA
Organism: Pseudomonas sp. 2VD; assembly: GCF_005503585.1. NCBI lineage: Bacteria > Pseudomonadati > Pseudomonadota > Gammaproteobacteria > Pseudomonadales > Pseudomonadaceae > Pseudomonas > Pseudomonas sp. 2VD. The sequence goes on along the minus strand of NZ_SCND01000015.1, from coordinate 8,303 downwards.
CTGCCGGAGCTGCCCGGGGTGACCAGGCCCTGGGCCATGCTGCGGGTCGGACTGGTGGCCAGCTTGAGTTCGAAATCGCCCAGGTCGCGGGCCATCACCTGGGCCAGGGCCGAGGAGCTGGCGAGCAGGGCACAGGTGAGCACGAGCAGGTGCTTGAGCATGGTTCTCCCCTGGTAATGCGGACAACGGCGCTGCGCCGGTCTTCCCGCACGACGCCAACGGCAAGGCCGCGGCATGGGGCCGGGCGAGGTTGGGCAGGTCGGAAGGGCAGGAAGAGCGGCGAGCTAGAGCGCCACGGATCATCTTAACCAAGGTTCGGGCGGCTGACCGACCGCTCGTCAGGGCCGGCCGATCAATTGTTACCGCAGGCTTTCCGCGAGGCTGGCCAGGCGAATCACTTCCACCCGGTTGCGACCGCTGCTCTTGGCCCGGTAGAGAGCCTGGTCGGCGGCGCTGTAGAGCTGCTCGTAGCTGGCCTGGCCGCCTCCGTCGAGGCTGGCCACGCCGAAGCTGGCGGTCAGGCAGAGCACGCCGTCCTGCGTCGCCAGCGGGGTACCTTCGAGGCGTTCGCGGAGTTTTTCCGCAAGGCTGCGAGCCTGCTGCTCGGCGGTGTCGGGCAGGAGCAGGAGGAATTCTTCCCCGCCCAGGCGCGCCACGCTGTCGCTGCTACGGGTATTGCCGCGCAGCAGGTTGGCGGTATGGCGAATGACCTCGTCGCCGAAGGGGTGCCCATAGCGGTCGTTGATGTACTTGAAGTGATCCAGGTCGACCATCAGCAGGCTCAGCGGCTGCGGTTGGCGAGCGATGCGTGCGAGTTCCATGAGCACCAGCTGGTCGAATTCGCGACGATTGAACAGGCCGGTCAGCGGGTCGTGACCGGCCAGGTACTCCAACTGGCGATTCTTCTCCTCCAGCTCCTGCCGCTGCAACTCCAGCTTGCGTTGCTGGCGCAGGTTGCGCACGTGCCCGTGCCAGAGGATCAGCGACAGCAGCAGGCCGAGGCCGAACGCGGTGAGGCCGTTGGCCTGGTTCGACAGGCGCAGTTGCGGGTCGGCCTGGGCGTAGCCCATCGCCAGTTGGAAGACCAGCATGGCCAGGCCGTAGAAAGGCACGGCGTAGGCCGGGCGGATCAGGATGAACATGGCGCAGGCGAAACAGGCCAGCAGCAGCGGCGTGATGTTGCTGGTGATGCGCTGGTCGATGCAGGCGATGGCGACGCCGAAGCCTATGATCCCTGCGCCGCCCAGCAGGATCAGCAGGCGCATGCGCCACAGCTTGGGTGGCTGGCGGCGCAGCCATAGCGCGAGCAGGCCGATGCCGCCGAAGAGCAGGGCCATGGCGCCATGGGCGTACATGATTTCCTGGCGCCAGAGCTGATGGCCGAGGTCCGGGCGGAAGTCCTTCAGGGAAAACACCAGGATGTGGATCAGGTTGAAGGGGACGGTCAGCAGCGCGAGGTGGGTCAGACGCGAGAGATTCTCCAGGGCGATGGGAAGGGCCAGGGACGAATTCACCTCGATGGCGTGCTGGATCGATTCGAGCGTCGTTCTGGCCACGTTCTGCGGGTCCGCGTGGGCGCTGTGCCATCACAGCATAGCAGCGTCGCGACGGCCGCCCTATCCGGCTTTCCGGGCCGGTCGTCCGGTTTGCACGGGCGTACCTGGCGCCGCTTTCATTCCGGCAGCCGCCTGGCCAGCAGCAGTGCGACCAGGCCCAGCAGGCTCCAGTACGCCGCCAGCGGCCAGGGACGGTCGAACGGTAGCAGGGTGGACGCGCCCAGTCCGAGGCCGATCAGCAGGTAGTAGGCGAGCCCGAACAGGGCTCCGGCGCGTCCCCGGCAATCGTCGTAGGCGTGCAGCGCCGGACCCAGCAGGTTGGGAATCGCCACGCCGAAGCCGACGAAGATCGGCAGGGCCGGCAGGGCCCAGGACAGGCCTTCGGCGTATCCGCCGGCGGCCAAGAGCGTCTGCGCTGTCGCGCCGACGGCCGCCAGCGCCAGGCCCAGGCGTACCCGGCGAGCGCTGTTCCAGGTGCGCGGCAGGCGTCGGTTGAGCAAGGCGCCGAGGCTCCCGGCAATGGCGATGGCCAGGCCGATCCAGCCGAAGCCCAGGCCGGGCAGGTCGCCGACCATGAACGGCCCGGCGGCGTAGAAGGAGAACACCAGCACATTGAGCACCGCCACCAGCAGTGCGCGCGTTTGTAGCGGGCGGTCGGCCAGGACCCGTCGGAAGATCGCCAGGGTCGCGGGCTCGGGCGTGCCCGCCAGCAGCGGACGGGTTTCCGGCCAGGCCGGGACGACCAGCGCCGCCAGCGAGGCGAGCAGCACCGCCAGGGTGGCGAACACCGCCGGGTGCCCGCCGAGGTCGGCCAGCCACTGGCCGCCGAGGGGGCCGACTGCCGGCGACCAGGCCAGCACCGCGCCGAGCGTGACGAAATAGCTCATCAACGCCGGGCCTTGCAGCACATCGCGCAGGCTGGCCTGCACCGTCACCGAGCAGGTCGCCAGGCCGAGGCCCTGGACCAGGCGACAGGCAAGCAGGTAGGAATAATCGGTACTGGCCCAGGCACCGAAGGTCGCCAGGGCCGCCAGGCCGAGCCCGCCGAGCAGAGCCGGGCGCCGGCCGAGGCGGTCGGCCAGCCAGCCCCAGAGCCAGATGCCGGGGGCGAAACCGACGAAGAACAGCGCCATGGTCCACTGGCTGGTAGCGTCGTCCAGTCGCCAGTGGCTGGCCAGGGCCGGCAGCGCGGGGGAAAGGATGGTTTCGGCGACTTGCGGCAGGGCTAGCAGGGCGAGCACCAGCAGCAGGGGAGGGCGAGGACGGTCAGGCATGATGGCTCCGGAAAAAAGAGCCAAGCCTAGGTCGCTTGCGCCTGGCAGAATGCTGCGGTCAGGACGGAAAACATCGCGAAGAGGACAAGGTGCCGCGCTATCCCTACGAACGGGTCGAGGATCCCGATCTCGCCCGCTGCCCGGTGGTCGGCCTCGAGGTCGACAGCACCGGCCACCGCAGCGACTGGCATTGCCACCGGCGCGCGCAGTTGCTGTACATGGCGGCCGGTAGCGTCACGCTGTATTTCGCCGAGCGCATTTGCCAATTGACGCCGCTCCAGGCCGCCTGGCTGCCGGCCGGCGTGCCGCATCGCACGGTCCTTCACGGGCGCTTCGCCTACCGTAGCCTGTACTTCGAACCCTCGGCGTTCGCCGAGCTGCCGGACAGCGTCCAGGTCCTCGAGGTCGGGCCGCTAATGCGCGAACTGATCCTGCGCATGACCGGCTGGGCAGCCGACTTGCAATTGGAAGGGCCGCACCTGACGCTGTTGCGCGCACTGTTCGATGAACTGGCGACCGCCCCGGCACACGCCGCGAGCCTGCCGATGCCGCGCGATGCGCGGGCGCTGAAGGTGGCCGAGGCGCTGCTGGCGCAACCCGCGCTGGGCTGGAGCATCGAGGCATGGGGACGCGAGGTCGGCGCCAGCGGGCGGACCCTGGCGCGTCTGTTCACCGAGCAGACCGGCCTGGGTTTCTCTCGCTGGCGAACCCAGGCTCGCTTGTTCGAAGCGCGGAGACGCCTGGCCGAAGGCCGCTCGGTGACCGAGGTCGCCCACGCCCTGGGCTACGCCAGCGACAGTGCGTTCATCGCCATGTACCGGCGGGTCTGCGGGCAGTCGCCGGGGCGCGCCCTGCGTGGCCTCGAATGAGCGCTCAGAAGCGTTCGTGGAGGCCGAGGTAGCGCCATTCGCCGAGCGGTAGCCTGGCCAGCGACAGCGCGCCGATGCGCAGGCGGCGGATGCTCCGCACTTCCAGCCCCTCGCTTTCGCACATGAAGCGCAACTGGCCGGGCAGCACGTCTTTGAGGGCGAAGCGCAGGTGGCTTTCGTTCTGCCAACTGACCTTGCACGGCGATAGCCTGCGGCCCTGGTAGGCGAGGCCGTGGCGCAGGCGCTCGAGGCCGCCGGCGGCCAGGTCGCCGGCGACCTCGACCAGGTATTCCTGCTCCAGCCGTGCACCGTCGTCCACCAGCTTGCGCAGTACGCCGTGCTGCTGGCTGAACACCACCAGCCCGGAAGCCTCGCTGTCCAGCGCAAGGGTGGGACGCTGGCGGGCGAAGTGTTTTTTCAGCGCTCGCAAGGGACTGGGGTCATCGCTCCAGCGTCGCCCCGCGGCGAGCAGACCTTCGAAATCGTCGTGGCGCCAGCCGGCCGGCTTGTGCAACAGCAGGGTGGCCGGTTCGATCGTTTCCGCGCGGGCGCCCGGCAGCAGCTCCACGCGCTGGTCGAGCACCTTGAACTGTGGCTCCTCGATCACTTCGCCGTCGACGCTGACCCAGCCGCCCTCGATGTACAGCTCGGCTTCGCGGCGCGAGCAGGCGGTGAGTTCGGCGAGGCGTTTGGACAGGCGGATCGGGTCGGTCATGGCGAGGCTACTGGAATGAAAGACCGCCAGTTTACTCGTTGTGGCGATGGGCGCCGAGGAATGATTCGGCGCCCGCTCGGTCCCAACTTAAGGAACCGGAGAGGAGACCCTCATGCAGTCACGCCTGATCGATGGCCTGGAATGGGACCTGGACGAGGATGGCAGCGGCGGCCTGTGCAACGTCCATGGCGACAAGGTCCATCTGCGCCAGGGCGACATGGACGGCGCCTGCGGGCCCTACTGCCTGGTCATGGCGATGCTGGTCCGCGGCCAACTGCGCCGGCGCCAGGCCAAGGGCCTGGAGCGGGTCGACAGTCGCAGTCGCTACGGGCGCCTGATGAAGGCGCTGGACCAGCACGGCCCGCTGCTGCGCGTCGGCACCACCGGCGTCGACCTGCTGGAGCTGCTGGCCGAGATCAACGATACCGAGCATTTCGCCCTCAAGGGCGAGGGGCGCAGGTTGGTCCGGCACACCCGCGAATACCTGGAGGCCGGCTTTCCGGTAGTGCTCGGTTTCCACGGCCGCAAGGGCAGCGATATCCGCCATTGGGGCCTGGCCATCGGCATGAGCGAGCGCGCCTTCCTGCTCCTCGACCCGGCCCACGACCTGCCGCGCGGGCAGGCCTGGAACGCGGTGATCACCAGCGAGGCGCACGGTTCCCGGTTCGGCTATCGCTATATCAATGCCAAGGGCACCTGGGCGGTGACTCTCAAGGAAATGGTCGCCTTGCTTTGAGGGGCGGGTTTGTTACAGCCCGTGTGCGGACCGCCAGGCGCGGCGGATCTGCGACTAGAGTGGTGTTTTTCGCTTGGGGAAGGAGAGAACGCATGCCGGGCCTGTCTTTGAATGCCATCCTGCTGAGCGCCGTCGCGCTGCTCGCCCCGTCGGCCGAGGCGGTGGACGCCGGTCGCCACGACAGCGAGCTGGGCGCCGTCGAGGTCACCCCGGTGGTTGGCGGTCTGGCCTATCCCTGGGCCGTCGCCTTCCTGCCGGACAACCAGGGCATGTTGGTCACCGAGCGGCCCGGCAGCTTGCGTTTCGTCAGTCCCGAGGGCCAGTTGTCGGCGCCGCTGGAAGGCGTACCCAGGGTCTTCGCCAGCGGCCAGGGGGGCCTGCTCGACGTCGCCTTGTCGCCGGGGTTCGCCGAGGACCGGCTGGTCTACCTGACCTATGCCGAGGCCGGCGAGGACGGCCGCGCCGGAACGGCGGCGGGACGCGGCCAGTTATCGGCGGACAAGCGACGGCTGGAGGGCTTCCACGTGATCTTCCGGCAGTTGCCGAAGCTTTCCAGCGGCCATCACTTCGGCTCGCGCCTGGTCTTCGACGGCAAGGGCCACCTGTTCATCGCCCTCGGCGAGAACAACCAGCGCAGCACCTCGCAGGACCTGGACAAGTTGCAGGGCAAGATCGTCCGCCTGTATCCGGACGGCGGCGTTCCCAAGGACAATCCCTTCGTCGGCCGTACAGACGCGCGGCCGGAGATCTGGAGCTATGGCCACCGCAACCAGCAGGGCGCCGCGCTGAATCCCTGGACCGGCCAGCTCTGGACCCACGAGCACGGCCCGCGCGGCGGCGACGAGATCAACATACCCCAGGCCGGCGGGAACTACGGCTGGCCGCTGGCGACCCATGGAATCAACTACACCCTGCTGCCGATCCCCGAAGCCAGGGGCAAGGCCGTCGACGGTACCGAGGCGCCGCACCATGTCTGGGAGAAGTCGCCGGCGATCAGCGGCATGGCGTTCTACGATGCGCAGCGCTTCCCGGCCTGGCAGCACAACCTGTTCATCGGCGCGCTGGCGACGCAGGAACTGATCCGCCTGCAACTGGATGGCGACCGGGTCGTCCACGAAGAGCGCCTGCTGGGCGATCTCGGGGTGCGCATCCGCGACGTGCGGCAGGGCCCGGACGGCTATCTCTACCTGCTCACCGACCAGAAGGACGGGCAATTGCTGCGCCTGGGGTTGGCGCGCTAGCCTTCAGCCTTGGTTGCGTTTGAGCTGGACGTAGAGCGCCTCGACCTTTTCCCGGGCCCAGGGCGTCTTGCGCAGGAAGGCGAGGCTGGACTTGATGCTCGGGTCGTTCCTGAAACAACGAATGTCGACCCGTTTGCCAAGCTCCGCCCAGCCGTGGTGGGCGACCAGTTCGGTGAGCAGTTTTTCCAGGGTGACGCCGTGCAGTGGATCGGGATGGCCAGGCATGAAGGGCTCGGGATTCAGGCAATGAAAAAGGGGATGGAGCGTGGCACATCTGCGTGCCGGCCTGCCATCCCCTTCGTAGTCCCCGGCGAGGGGCGGGCGATCAGCGCTTCTTGCTGATGGTGATCTGCCGCGACGGGCCGTAGACCTGGCCGCTGACGCCCTTGGCGATCTTCTGGATCTCGCCGCCGGCCTGGAGGAAGGCGGCGACCTGCGCTTCGATGGATTCGCGGGTTTCGACCGCGGGAGCCGGCTTGGCGGCTTTCGGCGCGACGGTTTTCTTCATGATGGCCATATCCGGGGACCTGTCTCTGCATTAAATATGGCCGTTCATTATAACCGAAGCGGCGTTTTATTTCATCTTGAATATTGTCGATCAGATTTCGGACGTAACCTGCTGTTTTCTATAAAGTCCGTTAGGCAATACCCGAGCGAGGCGCTGCGGCATTGGCGAGCCGGCGGCGAACTGCTCGAGGTCTCCGCGGCTGGATGTCCCGCCGACCCCGGGCGACGCAGGATACCGCCAGGTGGATAACTCCTTCGCGCATCCCGGCATGAATTCCAATGTTTGCACTAATTGAGCGAGAAAGTTCTCCGGGGCTCTAACTCGCCTATATCGAGAATAATGAAAAGTTCACGATTAGTTATCGGCTAAGTTGCCCGGATATATACGTCGATATCATCGCGCTGCCGGCCGGGGCATGCATCGCCTCGCTGCGTTCCCGGTGCTAACCTGCGGAACCCCAGCCGCCGAGCGAGCGCCGCATGCCAGCCATTCTCTCCTCCCGCCAACGTATCGCCCTGCGCCTGGCCTGGCGCTTCATGGCGCCTTACCGCTGGCGCATGCTCGGGGCCCTGGTGGCGTTGCTGTTCACCGCGGCGATCACCCTGTCCCTGGGCCAGGGCATCCGCCTGCTGGTGGACCAGGGGTTCCTCACCGCCTCGCCCGAATTGCTCAATCGCTACATCCTGCTGTTCTTCGTGCTGGTGCTCGGCCTGGCCGTGGGCACCTTCGTGCGCTTCTACCTGGTGTCCTGGATCGGCGAGCGCTTCGTCGCCGATATCCGCAAGCGCGTGTTCGACCACCTGATCGAGTTGCATCCCGGTTTCTACGAAACCAACCGTAGCTCCGAGATCCAGTCGCGCCTGACCGCCGACACTACGCTGCTGCAGACGGTGATCGGTTCCTCGCTGTCGATGGCCCTGCGCAATGCCCTGATGCTGGTCGGCGGGGTGCTGCTGATGTTCGTCACCAACGCCAAGCTGACCAGCATCGTGGTGCTGGCGTTGCCGCTGGTGATCGCCCCGATCCTGCTGTTCGGCCGCCGCGTGCGCAGCCTGTCGCGGGAAAGCCAGGACCGGGTGGCCGACGTCGGCAGCTACGTCGGTGAGACCCTCGGTCAGATCAAGACCGTGCAGGCCTACAACCACCAGGCGCAGGATCGCCAGCGCTTCGCCGGCACCGTCGAGCGCGCCTTCGACACCGCGCGCAAGCGCATCGCCCAGCGTGCCTGGCTGATCACCGTGGTGATCGTGCTGGTGCTCGGCGCAGTCGGCATCATGCTCTGGGTCGGCGGCCGCGACGTGATCGCCGGCAGCATCTCGGCCGGCGAACTGGCCGCGTTCGTCTTCTACAGCCTGATCGTCGGCATGGCCTTCGGCACCCTCAGCGAGGTGATCGGCGAATTGC
>NZ_SCND01000159.1:0-12807 GCF_005503585.1 Pseudomonas sp. 2VD | reverse complement strand
GAGCAGGCCGGCCTGCAGGGGATCGTCGCGGCGGGGCAGGGCTTGCGCGGCGACCGCCGGCAGGCCGTGCAGGGTCACCGCGGTGCCGCGTCCGACCCGCGAGCGCAGCGTCACCTCGATCCCGGTCAACTGCCCCAGGCGGCGGACGATGGACAGCCCCAGGCCGATTCCCTCGACGTCGCGGTCGCGCGTCTCGCGTACCCGGTAGAACTCCTCGAACACCCGCGGCAGGTGTTCCTCTGCGATCCCCCGGCCCTGGTCGTAGATGGCTACGGCCAGGCCGTCGCCTCGCCGCCGCACGCCGATCAGCAGCGGGCGCTCGGCGGCGTACTTGAGGCTGTTGGAGAGCAGGTTCTGCAGCATGGTCGACAGCAGCCCCGGATCGGTTCGCGTCCACAGGCGGCAAGGGCGCAGGCGCAGTTCCACCCCGGCCCAGCGGGCCGCCTCGGCGTTGCGCCGGACCAGGTCGCGCAGCAACTCGCCCAGGTGGACGTTCTCCTGCTTGGGCTGGAGCCGGCCGTTGTCGAGGGTGTAGAGATCGAGGATGGAGCGGAACAGTTGCGAGACGTTGAGCAGCGAGCGGTCGATGTTGTCCACCAGGCGCCGTTCCTCGTCGCCCAGGCGGGCGTCGCGCAGGCAGGCGGTGAACAGGCCGATGGAGTGGATCGGCTGGCGCAGGTCGTGGCTGGCCTGGGCCAGCAGGCGCGATTTCTCCTGGTTCGCCTGCAACGCTTCCTCGGTGGCCTTGCGCGTGCGCTCCAGCAGGAGGTGCGCGTAGAAGGGAATGACGGTGCTGGTGGTCATCAGCATCAGCACCATGAACGGCTGTGCCTGCCAGGCCGGGGTCAGTCGATAGATAACCAGTAGCGCGAGCAGCGCCAGGGCAGTGGCGATGGCCAGGTAGCGCGAGCCGTAGCGCATGCCGTTGCCCAGGTTGATCCAGACCATCACCGCGTACAGCGGCAGCGCTGCCTCGCCGCCCACGATCAGGCCGAACGAGGTGCCGGCGTAGTCGTGCAGCATGCAGAAGATCCGCCGCGCCGGGTAGTGCCCCGGCCAGCGCACGATGGCCTGGCGCAGCAGTATGGAGGCGATCAGGAACAGGCCGTAGTAGGCAACGATCGGCAGGTAGGTCTCGACCTTCAGGCCGGGCAGCAGGCCGATCAGCACCACGTAGAGGATCGCGCAGGTGGCCACGATCAGTCGCAGGTTGGCCTGGTCCAGCTCGGTATTCTTCTCGAACTTCATGTGCACCTCCGTGTGCATGGGAGCGCCGCGCGCCTTTTCCTCTGTTTCGCCCCCTTCGTCACGAAGACGGACGAAGGGTGGGCGCGGCGGTAGCGGGCTAAGGTAGCATGCGCGGCGGAAACTGCGACTCCTGGAGACTACAAGAATGACTGGCCGCATCATCGTCGCCGATGATCATCCGCTGTTTCGCGAGGGCATGCTGAGTATCCTCCAGCGCCTGCTGCCCGAGGCCAGGATCGAGGAGGCCGGCGATCTCGCCGGGGTCCTGCGCCTGGCTGGTGAAGGCGAGCAGCCCGATTCGCTGATCCTCGACCTGCGTTTCCCCGGCCTGACCCGCATCGAGATGCTCGCCGACCTGCGCCGCCGGTTCCCGCGCACCACCCTGATCGTCGTCTCGATGGTCGACGACCCGCAGCTCATCGGCGAAGTGATGAATGCAGGGGCCGACGGCTTCCTCGGCAAGAGCATCGCGCCCGAGGAACTCGGCCAGGCGATTCTGGCCATCCGCGCCGGGGAAGTGCTGGTGCGCTACGAACCCTCCGGCCTCCTGCCGCTGCAGCCCAGCCCGCGCCTGGAGGGGCTCACCGAGCGCCAACTGGATGTCCTGCGCCTGCTGGCCCAAGGCAAGAGCAACAAGGAGATCGGCCGCGCCCTGGACATCTCCCACTACACGGTGCGCATCCATGTGTCGTCGCTGCTGCGGGCGCTGGACGTGCCGTCGCGGACCGCGGCGGCGGTGAAGTACCGGGCGGCTCTGGGGCATGGCGACGGGGAGTAGCGGCAGCGATGGGCCCGGCGCAGATCAGACGTCGTGCGCCTTGTCCTGCCGCCGGCATGGGGCCTTGGTCCTAACAGGCCAAGACCATGCGGCTCGGCACGTTCAGTAGCGCTGCGAGTATGGCTTGACAGTCGCTTGACTGCCTGAGTGAGACGGCAGCAGGTCCCGACAGAACCACTTCTGGTCAGACAGCGTTTTCAGAATTTTCTGCGCATACGTTCGAAGGGCGACTTGCTAGAGTCCTCGCTCCATGCCCGCGCAGCTGCATTTTTATAAGTGCGCTGTCCAGCTTAAGGAAAAGCAAAATGTTCGCGCCAGCCAATAGTGCGCACTTTGCGCTATCGATCCCCTCCGTACGCAACGACTTCAAGGTACTGGCTTTCGATGGCACCGAAGCCATCAGCACCCTGTATGCCGTCCGTATCGAATTGCTCAGCGAGAACCCCGATTTCGACCTGGAGGGTTTGCTCGGTCAACCGGCATTTCTCCAGTTCGGCCTGAGCGGCGAAGGGATCCATGGGCATATCGAAGACGTGTACGTGGGCGAAGCCGGTAGGCGCCTGGCGCGCTATCACCTGACCCTGGTGCCGGTATTGCACTACCTGCAGTTCAGCTTCAACCAGCGCATTTTCCAGCACCTGACAGTACCGCAGATCATCGCACAGGTGCTGGCAGGCCATGGTATCCAGCCTGATGTCTACGTCTTCAATGTCCACTCCAGCCCGGAACGCGAATACTGCACCCAGTACGGTGAAAGCGATTTCGATTTCATCCAGCGGCTGTGTGCCGAGGACGGCATCGCTTGGCACCACCAGCATTCAGCGGATAATCACCTGCTGGTGTTCACCGAGGACCAGGCCTGGTTCCCCGTGCTGGGATGCACGCCATACCGCCAGGATACTGGAACGGTCGCCGATCATCCGGTGGTCAATCGGTTTTCCCAGCGTTTCAGTTCCCGCACCAGCAAGGTAACTCGCCGCGACTACGACCTGCAGCGGCCAAGCCTGTTGCTGGAAAGCCAGTTCACCGCGGAGTTCGAGCCGGCCCTCGAGGACTATCGTTATCCTTCGCCGATCACCACGCTGGAGCGTGGACAGGTGTTGGCCAGACAGGCTCTGGAACGGCATCGTGTCGATTACCAGTTGGCCGAAGGCCAGAGCGATCAGCCGACGTTGCGCAGCGGTCACTTCTTCAAGCTGACCGAGCATCCGCGCAAGACATGCAACGAACTGTGGTTGTTGCTGAGCGTCACGCACTCTGGTCGGCAACCCCAGTCACTCGAAGAGTCCGTGACCGGGGATAGCCAGGCAGAAGACCGCTTCACCCAGGGTTATCGCAATACCTTCACCGCCATTCCATGGGATGTGTTTTTCCGGCCGCCGCTGCTGCCGCGCCGGCCCCTGCCGGGGTGCCAGACCGCTCGGGTCACCGGTCCGGCCGGCGAGGAGATCTTCTGTGATGAATACGGGCGGGTGAAGGTCGAGCTGCATTGGGACAGACGGGAACTGGGAAGCGACAAAAGCAGTTGCTGGCTGCGGGTTGCTTCCAGTTGGGCAGGCGAGCGTTTCGGCGCGGTGACCATTCCGCGCATTGGCATGGAAGTGGTGGTGAGCTTCCTCGAAGGCAACCCGGACCGCCCGTTGATTACCGGTGTCGTGCCGAACAAGACCACGCCTGTGCCCTACGCGCTGCCGGCGAACAAAAGCAGAACCGTATTGCGTAGCCGAAGTACGCCGAACAGCGGCGGTTACAACGAACTTTCGATCGAAGACCGGGCAGGCCAGGAAAAGATCTTCCTGCGCGCGCAGCGCGATATCGAGCAACTGATCCTCAACGACAGTCACACCAGCATCGGCAATGACCGTCACGAACGGATAAGCCGGGACAGCCGCAGCCTGGTCGAAAACGACCGCTTTGAGCAGGTGAACATGAACAGTTCCAGCCTGATCAAGGGCGATGAGCTGCATACCACCCAGGGTGAGCGCCACACCCGGATCGGCGGCAACGAACTGCTTTCCATCAGCGGCGCCGGCAGCATCGCCGTGGACGGCACCTGGGTCGTGCAAGCCGGATCACAGGCCCGCGTCACCGCCACCAATGTGCTGGTCGATGCCGGCGTGAACCTGACACTCAAGGCCGGTGGACAGCATATCGTCATCAACTCCGCGGGGATTTTCAGCAGCGTGCCGATCGTGCAGGGCGGAGCCCCCATGGCCGGCATCGCACCGCAGCAGGCACTCCAGGCTCTGGCCGAAGCAGCACAGACCGTCGTCGCCAATTCGCTGCCTCTCGTGGCTGCCGCCAGGCAACGCGCCGCGGACTTCTGCCCGCTCTGCGAAATCTGTCGCGATGGACTGTGCCGTGTTGGAGGTGCCGCATGACCACGGCCGAACAATGGCTGCAGAAACAAGGCGAGCTGGGCCGATACCTGTACCTGGTACTGGACTCCGATGGCCAGATCGACGAGCGCGATGCCTTGCTCGAAGGGCGCGAACCCCATCAGTACGGCAATCTGTATAGCGGTACGCCCGCCAGTTCGCTGGCGGCGATAGGTCCCTACCTGTTCCGGCTCGATGCGCTGGACCATCCGGTCATTCAGGCGTTGCTCAAGTCGCCCGAACGTCATTGGGGCTGGCTGGCCAGCAGCGTGAGCAGTGATCTGGAGTCGCTGGCCCGGCATTGGCGCACTCGCCTGGTAACGGGCGAGCGGCCGAACCAGGCGCTTTATCGCTTTCACGACAGTCGCGTGCTGGGTCGCGCCCTGGCACACCTGCAGCCGGAGCAGCGCCCGGCGTTCCTGGGACCGATCTCCAGCGCGTGCTACTGGCTGGCCGGGCGATGGCTCCATGCCGACAACCCCGCCCCTGGCGACCATCCCGTGCCGGCCGAACCGGCGTGGCTCGTTGTCCCCACGGCTTCGGAGACGGCGGCAGGTATTCAGTTCGACAACGCCTGGCGCTACCTGATCGCCGAGTGGACGGAGCCGTTTGCGGAATTGGCCGGGCAGCGGGATGCCGACGCCTGGCTTCGGGCGCAGTTGGAACTGGCCCGCACATGGGGCTGGCGGGCGCCTGAACAGATCCGCTTTCTACTGCTTCAACGCCTGCTCGCATCGGATGACGCCCTGCCCAGGTCCTGGTCACCCCTGCCTGACGAAACCCCCACGACGCATTTCGAGCGTGTGTATCAGGAGGTGCGGTTCTGGCAAGGAGACGCCCCCGTATGAACCGCACCCTTAAAAACATGACCCTTGCCAGTTGCCTTGTGCTGGCACAGGGCTGCACTGCCCTGGGCAAGTCCAACAGTTTTACCGTTACGGCGGACCTGCCGCCTGAGTTCACTTATGAAGCCACGGCAACTTATGTGCCGGCCAAAGGTGAAACCTGCACGGTGCCGGGGGGAAAGGATACGCAAATTGGCTACAACTCGGGGCGGGAAAAATATGAACGGGATTCGAAGATATTGTTACGCCGTACGGTCAGTGGCTGCCCCTTGGTACTGCAGAATATCTATTTTTATGTATATGGTTGGTATGGCAAGGATTGGGGGGATTTCGGACGAGACTCAGCAATGATTGCCGTGCGCGAAAAGCTGGTCGAAGTGAAAAAGGGTACTTTTAATGCCGCCGGGGAAAGTGAGTTCTCCGGGCAGTGCCAGTTTCTATTCCGCACGGTAGGAAAATTGCGCCGTATCGTAAAAATCCTCGATTGCAAAAGGATGGATGAGACGGGCGTACGGCGCAAAGCGAAACCTTTCGTGGCTTACACCCTGGATCAACTGCCCGGCAAGACGGTGAAGTTGAGGATCAAGTTGGCTGATGAAGAGCGCCCCTATATGAAGGATACCTGGGTCAAGGTTCCTGGTGGGTGGAAACGCTGCTTGGGTGATAATTTTGAAGATCAATACGCATTTTGCTATGGAAACTATAAGGACTTCAGCTCCTTCAGAATGCCGGATGGACGCAACTGCACCCTCTATCCCGGTTGTACGGAAAACAAGGTGGTGACCCCATGACTCTTGGGCCGATGGAGGAATGGGAAAAGCCATTCTTCGCTGAGCGTATCCATACCTGCCCGCTGCGCTCGCACTCCAGCAACTTTCAACCCGTGGACGAATAACGTCCAAGACTGCAGTTATTGGCAAGGAGACGCCTCCAGATGAACCGCACCCTTAAAAACATGACCCTTGCCAGTTGCCTTGCGCTGGCCCAGGGCTGTACTGCCCTGGGCACGTCCAACAGTTTTACCGTTACGGCGGACCTGCCACCTGAGTTCACTTACGAAGCCACGGCAACTTATGTGCCGGCCAAAGGTGAAACCTGCACGGTGCCGGGGGGGAAGGATACCCAAATTGGCTACAACTCGGGGCGGGAAAAATATGAACGGGATTCGAAGATATTGTTACGCCGTACGGTCAGTGGCTGCCCCTTGGTACTGCAGAACATCTATTTTTATGTATACGGTTGGTATGGCAAGGACTGGGGGGATTTCGGGCGAGACTCAGCAATGATTGCCGTGCGCGAAAAGCTGGTCGAAGTGAAGAAGGGTACTTTTAATGCCGCCGGGGAAAGTGAATTCTCCGGGCAGTGCCAGTTTCTATTCCGCACGGTAGGCAAATTGCGCCGTATCGTAAAAATCCTCGATTGCAAAAGGATGGATGAGACGGGTGTACGGCGCAAAGCGAAACCTTTCGTGGCCTACACCCTGGATCAACTGCCCGGCAAGACGGTGAGGTTGAGGATCAAGCTGGCTGACGAAGAGAGGCCGGGGTGGGGCGACACTTGGGTTAAAGTGCCCGGTGGTTGGAAGCGCTGCATGGGCAAGAGTTTTGACGATCAAAGAGCCTATTGCAACGGCAACTACAAGGATTTCAGCACCTTCAGAATGCCGGATGGGCGCAACTGTATCATCTACCCCGGCTGTACGGAAAACAAGGCGGTGACCCCATGACCCCTGGGCCGATGGAGGAGTGGGAAAAGCCGTTCTTCAGCGAACGTATCCATGCCTGCCCGCGACGCACCCACTCGACCAGTTTTCAACTGGTGGATGAGCGGGGGGATGGTAGGCCCTATGCCGGCCTGGCCTATGAAGTCAGCGATTCTGAGGAGGTTGTCTACCTTGGCATTCTGGACGAAACAGGGACTGGGAATATCAATCGGCACTATTGCGGGCCGGTGCTGCTCAAGCTTGATAAGAGTTACCAAGGAGGAGATGAGCCTTATAAGGACTTGAGGAATAGACCACATTACCCGCTCCCCATCACTGAACTGCAAGTGCGTGCCGAGAAGACCCGCTTTGTCAACCCTGACGGCGCCCGCACCCGGTCCAACCCCGCCCAAGGCCAGGCCGATTCTTTCTGCCAGGTCGAGGTGAGCGAACTGGTGGAGCACCGGGCCCATCTTCCGCCCCTGGCGCCCCGGTTCTTTCCGCCTCGGCACCAAGTGCATGCGCTGATGCGCCGTCCCTCGGCCGCCATGGCAGAGTTGGGATTTGCTCCCAGGCCTCCCCGGATTCGCGGTATCGCGCTGTTGCCGAACCGGCACCATGTGCTGGAGGTGCGCCCCTTGCGGGCGCTGAGTCCGCTCCTGTCCACGGGCGAAGCGTTCTGCTACCTCAACCTGTACCAGTTGGCGCTGATGTCGACCCTGAGCTATAGCCCGTTTGGCCAGGAACCCGATACGCAACCGGTGGAAACCGACAGTGTGAGCTTTCCGGCGCAACCCAGCGTCGGCAACTGGTTCGGCGATGCCCTGGCCAGGTCCGATGAGCTGTGGCAAGTGGACGCAACTCAGGCCGGCGGGAAGACTTACTACCCCCTGTATGAAGACGTGGCCTACTCCAGGCGCCTGGAGGTCGTACCGTTCGACCCCGAGCTATACCCCGAAGTGAACAGCCCCGAGCTTGGGGTGGATCAGGAACATCCGTCCAGGCTCCATTACCTGGACGATGCCAAAAAACGGGATGGTACCGATACGCAAGCCTATATCACCCATAACAATGAGTTGATCCTGCTGGTGGTACGCGGCACCGCGAGTATGGCTGACGTTCTGCGCGATGTGGATGCTGCGCAGACGCCGTTCGAGGAAACCAGCGGCAAGGTACACAACGGGTTTTACGAGTCGGCCAAGGTGGCCATCAAGTTCGTTACAACCTACCTGGATAAGTTCTACAGCGGGCAGAAGCTGGTGATCACCGGCCACAGCCTCGGTGGCGCAGTTGCACTGCTGATCGCCGAGATGTTACGCCACAGGAGCGGTTTCACTTATGACATCGTGCTCTACACCTACGGCAGCCCGCGCGTAGGCGACAAGACCTTCGTGGAAAACGCCAGGCCTCTGGTACATCACCGCATGGTCAACCAGAACGATCCGGTACCCAGTGTCCCGGCGGCTTGGATGAAAACGTCCTGGCGCATGTCGGGGGCGGGCGTCCTGCTGATGCTCTTCAACCCAGCCATCGGAGGGGCGGTGATGCTCCTGAGTCCCGTCAACATCGTCGGCGAGCCTTACACGCACCACGGCAAACTGCGTCATTTCATGCCCGTGTCGTTTGCCGATGGCCACAAGTCCGCGATCCTGTGGACGCCCGGCTGCGAAAGCATTACCGAGCGCGGCGGCGCAGCGGTTTGCGCCAAGGCACTGGCTGCAAGGAATGGCTTGCCGGAGCGAGGCGGGCTGCTGCGGCAGATGCTGGATAATGCCGATCACAAGATGGTCGCCAGCTACATTCCGCATTGCTGGGCTTCCTTGCGCCGTGCACAAGAGGCCCTGGAGGAAGGCCGCACCGTGGTGACTCCGACCGAGTACGAGCGGGTCGGGGAAGCGCTGCAGGACTTCAAGGCGCAGTTGCGGGAAAAGGAGGCGGCGGCCTACGGTTCTACCAGGGAACAACAGATGATGGGGCCATTGCGCGCTGAAATCGGCAGGTTGCAACAGACCGCTGTGCGACTGAAAGCATTGAGTGTCGAACGTGTCAGCGAGGCCAAGGTCTACGGCCGGGTTGCCGAGCGGCCCGAGGCGCTGGCGGTGAGCCTGGAGCGCTGGCTGGCGCACTCGTTCAATCGCTCGCATGAACAACTCGCGATGGCCCCGCCGGATGCCGACAGCAATGAGCGCGCGATCGCTACCCTGGTAGGCGGCCATGCCCCTGGAGCGGTGTTCGATCTGGACATCGATACGCTTGGATAGAGCGGAGTCAAACAAACCCTATCGAGGGCTCTATCCATATCCGCCTCCCCTCGGCTTTTTGCCTGGGACCTGTTCCAAGCCACATGGGCAGGCGCGCGTCGTAGCGACGTTCGCGCAATACCGACACGTGCTGGCGACGCCCGTCTTTCAGGGCATCGGTTTGAAGCGCGGTGAAGATGCGCAACAGGCGTGGCTTGTGGGTCATCTCCAGGCCGAGGACCATCGGACAGGCTAGCCGCTCGGCCGCCATCTGCCGTTGGGAGAAATGGCTGGCTGGGCACGGCTTGCCGCGTGGGAGCGGCTCTGAGGCGATGGCGGGTGCGCCGAGGCGCCGGGGCTGTTTTAATGGCGCTCTCTCCATGGCCAAGGAAACGGACACATGCGTAGCCCGCTTGCCACGATCGCCTGCGCCTGCCTGCTGCTCGGCGGCTGCTCCAAGTCCGCCGAGGACAGCGCCAACCCGTTGCTGGGCAAGGATGCCGAGTGCCTCGAACTGTTCGCCCGCAGCAATGCGCTGTACTGCGACATCCGCGAGGACGAACGCGAATCCCAGGCGAAGGGTACGCCGCGCCGGCACACCGACTACGAGGTAGCCGATGCCGCCTACCTGCTCAAGGCCACCGGGGAGCGCTGCGCGATCGATACGACCTATGTCACGGAGTGTTCGGCGAAGGCCGGGCAGTGGCTGCAGAAGGCCCGCGCCAAGGCGGTGAAGCCCTAGTCGCAGCGCCCGCGCTCAGCGCAGGCGCGTCGCCAACTCCGCCAGTTCGCCGCGCAGCCAGAGGCTGCCGGCTTCGTCGTCGGCCTGGCGCGACCAGTAGAGATTCAGAGTCACCGCTGGCAGGGCCAGCGGCATCGGCAGCAGGCGGTTGCCCAGGCCGCGGTTGATCAGTTCGGCGTAGCCTCGGGTCAGGGTCAGCAGGTAGCCGCCCTGGGCCACCAGCAACGCCGCCGACAGGTAGTGCTGGCAGCGCTGGCGCACCTGGCGGGTCAGGCCGAGGTGGCCGAGGGCCAGGTCTTCGATGCAGATGCCGCGTCGCCGCGAGGTCACCGCGACATGGTCTGCCGCCAGGTACTCCTCCGCACTCAGTTCGCCGGCGAAGCCCGGCCCGGCCATCACGCACAGGCTATCGTCGAGCAGGTGCTGGCGGCGCAGGGCGGCGTCGGTGGGCCGGGCGATCTCGATGGCGAGGTCGATGCGTCCGGCGCCCAGTTCCGCCTTCAGGTCCGCCCAGTGCAGGCTGTTGCAGCGTATCTCGATGCGCGGCGCGGCCTGGCGCAGGTGGTCGAGGATCGCCGGGAGCACCAGCGGCTCCAGTTGCTCCGGCATGTTCAACTGGAAGGTCCGCGCGTCGCGCCGAGGGTCGAATGTCTGGCAGCGATTCATGCTGCGGTGCAGGCCGGCGAGGGCGTCATGGATGCCCGGCGCCAGTCGCTCGGCCAGCGGCGTCGGCGCAACCCCGCGCCCCTGGCGGACGAACAGCGGGTCGCCGAGCTGGTCGCGCAGGCGCGCCAGGGCGTGGCTGACGGCCGACTGGCTGAGATGCAGGAGGCCCGCCGCGCGGGTCAGGTTGCGTTCTCGATAGACCACTTCGAAGACCCGGAACAGGTTCAGATCGAAACGGCTGAGGGGCGACCATTCATGTGGCTGATTCATGTTTGCGCGCGCCTGTCTGGGGAAGGCGCCAGCCTAGCAGGCATGCTCGCCGATAGAACCATGCATAGGCTTCATGGATGTCGATGAATAAGCCTCAGTTCTGCCGCTTCCTTCGGCTGCCTAAGATGCCTGCGACGATGACCAACGCGCCGCCGGGCCAGCTCCTTTCGCCGGCCGCCTGACCCGCTCCCCGGAGAACCTGCCGTGACCGCTCCCTTCAACGCCTTGCTGATCGCCAACCGCGGCGAGATCGCCATTCGCATCGCTCGCGCCTGCGCCGACCTGGGTATCCGCTCGGTGGCGGTGTTCGCCGAGGACGATGCCGCTTCCCTGCACGTGCGCAAGGCCGATGTCGCGCTGCCGCTGGCCGGCCGTGGCGTGGCGGCCTATCTCGACATGGATCGGCTGGTCGCGCTGGCCCTGGAGCAGGGCTGCGAGGCGATCCATCCGGGCTACGGTTTCCTCGCCGAGAACGGCGAATTCGCCCGGCGCTGCCAGCGCGCGGGCATCCACTTCGTCGGGCCGCAAGCGGAAGTGCTCGACCTGTTCGGCGACAAGGCTGCCGCGCGTGCCCTGGCCGAGCGCCTGGAGGTGCCGCTGGTGGCCGGGATCAACCGTGCGGTCAGCGTCGAAGAGGCCGAGGCGTTCCTGGAAGGGCTGGGCGATGGCGCCGCGGTGATGCTCAAGGCCCTTGCCGGCGGCGGCGGACGTGGCATGCGTGCAGTGGAGGAGGTCGCGCAACTGGCCGATGCCTACCGCCGCTGCCGTGCCGAGGCGCAGGCGGCGTTCGGCCGGGACGAGTTATACGTCGAGCAACGGGTAGCGCGGGCGCGGCACATCGAGGTGCAGGTGCTCGGCGACGGCAGCGGTGCGGTCAGCCACCTCTGGGAGCGCGATTGCAGCCTGCAACGGCGCCAGCAGAAGCTACTGGAGATCGCGCCCAGCCCGGACCTGCCGGAGGCCACTCGCGAGGCGCTGATCGATTGCGCCCTGCGCATGGCCGGCGCGGTGCGCTATCGGGGGATCGGTACCTTCGAGTTCCTGGTCGACGAGGAGCGCCCCGGGCGCTTCTATTTCATGGAAGCCAATCCGCGCATCCAGGTGGAGCACACCGTCACCGAGGAAGTCACCGGGGTCGACCTGCTGCACGCCCAGTTGCGTCTCGCCGCCGGCATGGAGCTTGCCGCCCTCGGCCTGGAGCGACCGCCGGCGATCGGCGGCTGCGCGGTGCAACTGCGGATCAACCTGGAGACCCTGGCGGCCGACGGCAGCGCCCGTCCGGCGGTGGGCACTATCGGCGCCTACGAACCGCCCAGCGGTCCCGGCCTGCGGGTGGACGGCTACGGCTATGCCGGCTATCGGGTCAGCCCCAGCTACGATTCGCTGCTGGCCAAGCTGGTCGTGCGCGGCGCGGATTATCCCGCCGCGTTGCGCCGGGCCTACCGGGCGCTCTGCGAATTCCGCCTGGAGGGCGTGGCGAGCAACCTGGACCTGCTGCGCAACCTTCTGCTGCATCCGGCGGTACAGGCCAACCGGGTCGACACCCGCTTCGTCGAAAGCCACCTGGAGACACTGCTGGCGCCTATCCCGGCGAGCCATCCGCGGCTCCGCGCCGAGTGCCCGCTCGCCGAGGACGCCGCGCCTGCGCGGATCGAGGCGCCACTCGGCAGCCTGCCGCTGTCGGCGCCGAGCAGCGGGGTGCTGGTGGCCCTGGAAGTGGCCGAGGGCGAACGGGTGCGTGCCGGCCAGCGGGTCGCGATCCTGGAAGCGATGAAGATGGAGTTCGAGGTCAAGGCACCCGGCGGGGGGATCGTCCGGCGGCTCGCGGCGAGCCTCGGGGAGCCTCTGGAGGAGGGCGCGACGCTGCTGTTCCTTGAACCGACGGAGGATGACGACGAGCAGGCACCGACCGAACAGGCGCTGGACCTGGCGCATATC
>NZ_SCND01000158.1:0-12986 GCF_005503585.1 Pseudomonas sp. 2VD | reverse complement strand
CATTGCTGGTCCTCGTGCGGTCTTCGGTGGCGCGGTTGGCGCGATAGTCGCCGCGCACCACCAGCTTCGGGTTGAAGGCGTCGGCGGCGACCCGCAGGTCGAACTTCTGCGCGATCCGTTGCAGGTAGGCGCTACGGATTCCACGGTTGTTGCGCAGGCCAAGATAGACCGCGTCGCTCAGGCTGAGGTCGATCACCTGCTCGCTGAGCAGTACCGACCTGCCCTGCTCGCGGGCCATGCTCGGTACGTCCGGACTCAGAGCCGGGTTGACGCTGGCCGCCACCGGAAGAGCGGCGACCAGCCACAGCACGCCCAGGCCCCACCTATTCATCGCGCAGCGCCTCGACCGGTTGCAGGCGAGCCGCCGAGACCGCCGGATAGAGCCCGAAGAACAGCCCCACCAGCAGGGTACTGCCCATCCCCAGCGGCAGGGCCGCGTAGGCCAGAGAGAAGGTCCAGCCGGAGAACCTGGCGTAGAGATACGCAGCCGCCACGCCGAGCACCGCGCCCGACAGCGCGCCCGCGGCGGTCAGGGTCACCGCCTCGATCAGGAACAGGTTGCGGATGTCCCGCTGGCGCGCGCCCAGCGCCATGCGCACGCCGATTTCCCGGCGGCGTTCGGCGACACTCATCAGCATCACGTTCATCACTCCGACGCCGCCGCCGAGCAGGGAGATGATCCCCAGTCCGGCCAGCAGGTAAGTGAAGGTCCGGGTCTGCCGCTTGAGTCCATCGAGCACCTGCTGCGAGACCTGGACCTGCGCCTCGTGGCCGGGCAACCGCGCCGTCAGGGCCGCGCCCAGGGCCGCGCCGACGCTATAGACGTCCGCTCCCGGCGAGACCCGCGCCACCACATGGCTGACCTCGGCGGCCGGCTGCAGGCGCGGCATGCCCGGCGCCGGCACGAACAGCGAGTCGTTGGCGGCGAACGGCAAGAGAGCGGCGCTGGCCTGCGGCTGGAGAATGCCGATCACGCGAAACAGATAGTCGTTGACCGTCAGTTGCTCGCCGAGGCGCAGCGGATCGCCGGGCGCCCCCAGGGCCTCGGCGATTGTCGCGCCCACCACCACGTAGGTGTCGTGATCGTCGAAGTGCGAGAGGAAACGTCCTTCGCGCAGCCGTAGCCTGGCGGCGGCTGCGAGCCCGGCGCTGGCGCCGACGATACTGGCGTTGCTGGTGCGTCCGTGAAAGGTCACCGGGGCCGAGTACAGGCCAAGCGCCGCCAGGTGCTCCAGACCGGCCACGTCGCGGAGCAGCGGTTCGGTGTCGAGCGACGCCGGCATCGGCATCGGCGCCTGCGGGGCGAACGGGAACTGCACCACCAG
This sequence comes from Pseudomonas sp. 2VD, assembly GCF_005503585.1. Classification (NCBI taxonomy): domain Bacteria; kingdom Pseudomonadati; phylum Pseudomonadota; class Gammaproteobacteria; order Pseudomonadales; family Pseudomonadaceae; genus Pseudomonas; species Pseudomonas sp. 2VD. The sequence goes on along the minus strand of NZ_SCND01000158.1, from coordinate 11,661 downwards.
GGTGTCGGTGCCCATGTCCTTGAAGATGCTCATCGCTTCGTCGGTCGCGTTGCTGCCGATGTTCAGCATCGCGATCACCGATGAACAGCCCATGACGATACCCAGCAACGCCAGCAGCGAGCGGCGCCCCAGCCCGCGAAGACTGGCGAGGGCCTCGTGAAGCAATTGCCGGGGCGACGGGCTGGCGCTCACCGGCAGGCCTCCGCCAGGTCCTCGTGCACCTCGCCATGCCGCACTGTCAGTTGGCGCCCGAGACGGGCGGCCAGGCCGGGATCGTGGGTGACCACCACCAGGGTCACCTGGCGCTCGCGGTTGAGCGTGAGAAGCAGCTCCAGCACTTCTTTCGCGGTGCTCGCGTCGAGGTTGCCGGTTGGTTCGTCGGCGAGGATCAGCGCCGGCTCGCCGACCAGCGCGCGAGCGATGGCGACGCGCTGCCGCTGGCCGCCGGAGAGGTCCGCCGGACGATGGCCGGCGCGCTCGGCCAGGCCGACCCGGGCGAGCATCGCCTCGGCCCGCTCCAGTGCCTCGCGGCGCGGCATCCCTCGATAGCTCAGGGGCAGCGCGACGTTGTCCAGCGCGTTCAGCCGCGGCAACAGGTTGAAGCTCTGGAAGACGAAGCCGATCAGGCGGTTGCGGATCGCCGCCAGTCGGTCCCCGTCGACGCTGAAGATGTCGTGCTCGGCGAAGCGGTAGGCACCGCTGTCCGGGCGGTCGAGCAGGCCGAGGATATTCAGCAGGGTGCTCTTGCCCGAGCCCGACGCGCCGACGATCGCGCAGCTTTCTCCGGGAAAGATGTCCAGGCAGACGTCTTTCAGTATCTGCAGCGGCTGCCCCCCCAGGAGGTAGCCCTTGCCGATCCCCCGCAGGGAGATCAATGGTTCGTGCTTGTTTGTTGTTGGCATTCGCACCCGACCGCTCGCATCCCTTCAAGGCCCGCCCGGTCGTACCGCCGCAAGGCCGGCGATACAGGCCGAACGGCCATACTGCTGATGATGGAGACAGCGCACAAGCCGCCACCACCGGCAACGCTACCCCGAGGCGCCAGCGCCGAGCGAAGGTAGCGGCTGGTCCGCCCGGCCAATGCCGGTACTCGATTCCGCCGGGCTTCGCCATATGGCGCGGCCTCTCCGGGCAGGCGGTATTGAGCGCACGGATCGGCTGCGCAGACCACTAGCAGAGCTGACACCATCGCGGCCGTCGATGCACCCCCATCTTTAGTTAGGTGAAGGCTCAGGCATGCTGCGTGGGAGCCTCCCCCGGGTACCGCCGATGGAGGTGTCCCTGCGCAGTTCCCATGTTCCCCAGCGCATGGCTCGTTGAATTCCAGGCATGAAAAAACCGCCGGCCGGCAACGCCGGCGGGCGGTTTCTCGAGGGCGCGCTTACGCCAGTTTCTTGTAGCGCACGCGGTGCGGCTGGGCCGCGGCGTCGCCCAGGCGCTTCTTGCGGTCCGCCTCGAACTCGGTGTAGTTGCCTTCGAAGAAGGTCACCTTGCCATCGTCCTCGTAGGAGAGGATGTGGGTGGCGATCCGGTCGAGGAACCAGCGGTCGTGGGAGATCACGATGGCAGCGCCGGGGAAGTCCAGCAGCGCTTCTTCCAGCGCGCGCAAGGTTTCCACGTCGAGGTCGTTGGACGGTTCGTCGAGCAGCAGCACGTTGCCGCCCTGCTTCAGGGTCAGGGCCAGGTGCAGACGGCCACGCTCACCGCCGGAGAGGTCCTTGACGAACTTCTGCTGGTCGGCGCCCTTGAAGTTGAAGCGACCGACATAGCTGCGCGAGGGGACTTCGTAGTTGCCGATCTTGATCTGCTCGAAACCGTCGGAAACCTGCTCCCACACGGTCTTGTTGCCTTCCAGGCTGTCACGGCTCTGGTCGACGCTGGCGATCTGCACGGTCTCGCCGATCTCGATGGTGCCGGAGTCCGGCTGCTCCTTGCCGGTGAGCATGCGGAACAGGGTCGACTTGCCCGCGCCGTTGCCGCCGATCACACCGACGATAGCGCCCTTGGGAATGCTCAGGGACAGGTTGTCGATCAGCACGCGGTCGCCGTAGCCCTTGGTCACGTTGTGCAGTTCGATGACCTTGTCGCCCAGGCGCGGACCGGCCGGGATGTAGATCTCGTTGGTCTCGCTGCGCTTCTGGAATTCCTGCGACTGCAGTTCCTCGAAGCGCTGCAGGCGCGCCTTGGACTTGGCCTGGCGGCCCTTGGCGCCCTGGCGCACCCACTCCAGCTCGGCCTTCATGGCCTTGGCGTGGGAGGCTTCCTGCTTGGCTTCCTGGGCCAGGCGGGCGGCCTTGGATTCCAGCCAGCCGGAGTAGTTGCCTTCGAACGGGATGCCATGGCCACGGTCGAGTTCGAGGATCCAGCCGGCGACGTTGTCGAGGAAGTAGCGGTCGTGGGTGATCGCCACCACGGTGCCGGGGAAGTCGTGCAGGAAATGCTCCAGCCAGGCCACCGAGTCGGCGTCCAGGTGGTTGGTCGGTTCGTCCAGCAGCAGCATGTCGGGAGCCGACAGCAGCAGGCGGCACAGCGCTACGCGGCGCTTTTCGCCGCCGGACAGGTGCTCGACCTTGGCATCCCACGGCGGCAGGCGCAGGGCGTCGGCGGCGACTTCCAGTTGGCGTTCCAGGTTGTGTCCGTCGGATGCCTGGAGGATCGCCTCCAGCTTGGCCTGCTCGGCGGCCAGGGCGTCGAAGTCGGCATCCGGCTCGGCATAGGCGGCATAGACCTCGTCCAGCCGCGCCTGGGCCTGCTTGATCTGGCCGACGGCCTCTTCGACGATGTCGCGCACGGTGGCCTGCGGGTCCAGCTTGGGCTCCTGCGGCAGGTAGCCGACGTTGATCCCCGGCATCGGCCGGGCCTCGCCTTCGATCTCGGTGTCGACGCCGGCCATGATCCGCAGCAGGGTGGACTTGCCCGCGCCGTTCAGGCCGAGCACGCCGATCTTGGCGCCGGGGAAGAACGACAGGGAGATGTCCTTGAGGATTTCACGCTTGGGCGGAACGATCTTGCCGACCCGATGCATGGTGTAGACGTACTGAGCCAAAACGAGCACCTCATGAAGAAAAGGAAAAAAACTCGGCCAAGTATATGACAGACCGAGAGAAAGCTGGCCAGCCACCCCGGTTTTCGTGGGGCGAGGCGCTTTGCCGGCGAATGTTCGCCGTCCGATTCCAGGCCGCTACGGTGACGCTGAGCAGCGTACTGGCCGCCCTTACTGTCTCCGCTACCCTCGTCCTGTCAAAGGCGTTCTGCCTGAGCGAGGCGGCGACCATCGCCCCGTGCGAGGTCTGGGTGGGCCTGACACTGCTCGCGGCCATGGTGCTGCCTCTCAAGACCTGACGCGAAGCAAGGCGTGGGGAGATCCAGCCTGCTACAATTGATCCAAATCAGTCTCAAAAGAACAAAAAAAACCTCAAAAATGACACTCGCTCCCAGATCCGCCCAGCTACCCGACTCCCCGCACAGGGACAGTCTCGACCCAGCGCCAACCCCGTCGTCTCAGGACCAGCGTCTGCTCAAGGCCCTGGCCACCGCGATGGTCAATCATCCGCGCGCCACCATGGGAGAACTGGCGGAACTGGCAGGAGTGAGCAGGGCAACCCTGAACCGTCATTGCGGTACCCGCGAAGGTCTCAAGCAGCGCCTGGAAAGCCATGCCAGGAGTACCCTCGAACGCCTCACCCACAGCGCCGCCCTGCAGCGCCTGGAGGCGCGGGAAGCGCTACGCGAGCTGATCCGGGAACACCTCGCCCAGCGCGACCTGCTGGCGCTGCTGATGTTCGAGCAGAACCCGGGACGCCAGGCCGGGCATGGGGACGCCAGTTGGCAGTCCTATGTCGAAGCCCTGGACGCCTTCTTCCTGCGCGGCCAGCAGAAGCGTGTGTTCCGTATCGATATCAGCGCGGCGACCTTCAGCGAACTCTTCATCGTCCTGATCTACGGCATGGTCGATGCCGAGCGCCGCGGTCGCGCGGCCAGCGCCGGGTTGTCCGCCACGCTGGAGGAGCTGTTCCTGCGTGGCGCGTCGAACCCCGCACAACCTGCCAGCCCTTGAGCGGGCGGCAGTTGCCACCCGCTAGCACCGTTTCCCACACGTTTACCCGCTCAACTCCTGCCGCCTCGATGTACCACCAGGCTCCGTCCCTCGTCCCAGCCTCCGCCGAGCGCGCGGAACAGGTCGACCAGGGCGATCTGCCGCTGGGTGCTGCCGTCGATGAAGGCGATCTCGTTGAGGAAGCTGCTGCGCTGCGCATCGAGGTAGCGCAGGTGGTTGTCGACGCCACTCTCGTAGCGTGCCTTGGCCAGCTTCAGGGCTTCGTTGCTGCTGTTCGCCAGGGCGCGCAGGGCCTTCTCTTCGCGACGCAGGGTATCGCTGGCCGCCAGGGCGTCGGCGACCTCGCGGAAAGCGGTCTGGATGGTCCCCTCGTAGGCAGCCACCGCCGAATCCTTGCGCGCCTCGGCCAGGCTCAGGTTGGCACGGTTGCGCCCGCCATCGAAGATCGGCAGCGTCAGCGTCGGCAGGAAGCTCCAGGAGCGCGAGCCGCCATCGAACAGGCCGGACATTTCCGCGCTGGAGGTGCCGAAGCTGCCGGTCAGGCTGATGCGTGGGAAGAACGCCGCGCGCGCCGCGCCGATATCCGCGTTGCGCGCCCGCAAACGATGTTCGGCGGCAAGGATGTCCGGGCGTCGCTCGATCAGCTCGGACGGCGTGCCGGGAGCGATGTCCTGCAGCAGCTTCGGCCGCTGCCCCGGACTCCGCGGAATCGCCTGCGCGGCATCGTCGCTGCCCAGCAGCAACACCAGCGCGTTGAATGCCTGCTGTTTCTGCCGCAGGTTGCGCTCCTGCTCGGCGCGCGCCTGCTCCACCAGGCCAAGGGCTTCCTGGTAGTCCAGCGCGGTGGCGGCGCCGGCCGCGCGGCGCTGGTCGATCAGGGCGAAGGAATACTCGCGGCTGACCAGGGTCTGACGGGTCAGCGCCAGGCGCCGCAGGGCGCCGTCGTAGCTCAGGTAGGCCTGGCTGACCTCGGCGACCAGGGCGATCCGTGCCGCGCGCGCTGCCTCCTCGCTGGCCAGGTACTGTTGCAGGGCTGCGTCGGTCAGGCTCTTGACCCGACCGAAGAGGTCCAGTTCGTACTCCGGCAGGGCCAGCCCGACCTGGTAGCTGCTGGCCACTTCCGAGCGATTGCCGGCGGACAGGTCGGCCGGCTGCCGCTGGCGGTTGCCGGTGGCAGCGGCATTCAGGCCCGGAACCCGGTCGGCGCGCTGGATTCGGTACTGCGCGCGGGCCGCCTCGATATCCAGGAGGGTCTGGCGCAGCGAGCGGTTGTTATCCAGGGCCATGTCCACCAGGCGGCGTAGTTCGGCATCGACGATGAAACTCTTCCAATCCAGCGTGTCGATCGCCGCGCCCTGGCGCTGGGCGGCGGCGCCGCTCCAGCTGTCGGCCACCGGCGCGGCGGGACGTTCGTAGGTCGGCGCCATGGAGCAGGCGCCGAGGGTCAGGGCGATCAGCAGCGCCGATACGCCGAAAGCAGGTTTGCGCATCTCGTTCACTCCCCGGCCGAAGCGGCCTGTTCGATGGGTGCCGGCTTGCTGCGCAGCAGCGACAGCAGCCAGACGAAACAGATAGGTACGAACAGCACGCCGAGGAAGGTGGCGCTGAGCATCCCGCCGATCACTCCGGTGCCGATGGCACGCTGGCTCGCCGCGCCGGCACCGCTGGCCAGGGCCAGGGGTATCACGCCGAGGATGAACGCCATGGAAGTCATGATGATCGGCCGGAAGCGCAGGCGCGCGGCCTCGATGGCGGCGTCGCGCAGGCTATGCCCCTGCTCCCAGAGTTCCTTGGCGAACTCGACGATGAGAATCGCGTTCTTCGCCGAAAGACCGATGATGGTGATCAGGCCGACCTTGAAATACACGTCGTTGGACATACCGCTGACCATCACCGCGAGCACCGCGCCGATGGCGCCGATCGGCACGATCAGCATCACCGACAGCGGGATCGACCAGCTCTCGTAGAGCGCCACCAGCAACAGGAACACCAGGATAGCGAGGGCGAACAGGCTGGTGGCCTGCCCGGCGGAGACCTTCTCCTGATAGGACAGGCCGGTCCACTCGTAGCCGATGCCGGCCGGCAGCTGCGCGGCCAGGCGCTCCATTTCCGCCATGGCTTCGCCGGTACTGAAGCCGGGCGCGGCGTCACCGACGATGCGGATCGACGGGTAGCCGTTATAGCGCACCAATTGCACCGGTCCCTCTTCCCATTTCACGCTGACGAAGGCGCTGAGCGGTACCAGGTTGCCAGCAGCGTTAGGCACGTATAGCTCGAGCACGCTTTCCGGGGTCATCCGGTTGCCCTGTTCGGCCTGGATCACCACCCGCTGTTGGCGCCCCGCATTGGTGAAGTCGTTGATCACCTCCGAGCCGAAGGCAGCGGACAGCGTGCCGCTGATGGTCTCGAAGCTCACCCCCAGGGCGCGGGCCTTCTCCCGGTCGATCAACAGGCGCAGTTGCGGCGCTTCGGCCAGTCCTTCCATCATCGCGTAAAGGAATTTCGGGTTGGTCTGGATCTCACCAAGAAGAGTATCGCGAGCCTGCAGCAGCGCTTCGCGGCCGACCCCGCTACGGTCCATCAGGCGCAATGCGAAGCCGCCGGAGTTACCCAGACCGTTGATCGGTGGCGGCGACACGGCCATGACCGTGCCATCGTCGGGCAGCGCGAAATGCTCGTTCAGCACGGCGATCTCGGCGGCGGCCGACTGCTCGGCGCCTCGCTCGGACCAGTCCTTGAAGGTCGGGAAGGCCAGCGCGGCATTGTCGCCCTGGCCGGAGAAGCTGAAGCCCGAGATCAGGAACACCGAAGCCACCGCCTCGCGGGACTTGAGGAAGCGCTCGAGCTCCTCGCCGGTGGCATCGGTGCGCACGCGCGAAGCGCCAGGCGGCAGTTGCACGTCGACCACCATGTAGCCGAGGTCTTCCGCCGGCACGAAGGCTTCCGGCAGGCGCAGGTAGAAGTAGCCGAGCATGGCCACCAGGCCGGCGTACACCAGCATGAAGCGTCCGGCGCGCGCCACCAGCTTCGAGTTGAGCAGCGAATAGCGCTCGGTGACGCGGGCGAAGCCACGGTTGAAGGCGCCGAAGAAGCCGCGCTTCTCGTGGTGCCCTTCGGGAATGGGCTTGAGCAGCGTGGCGCACAGCGCCGGGGTGAAGGTCAGGGCGAGGAAGCCGGAGAACAGGATCGAGACCGCCAGCGACACCGAGAACTGCTGGTAGATCACCCCCACCGAACCGGCCATGAAAGCCAGCGGCAGGAACACCGCCGAGAGCACCAGGGTGATGCCGACGATGGCGCCGGATACCTGCTTCATCGCCTTGACCGTGGCCTCGGCCGGGGAAATCCCCTCCTCCGCCATGATCCGCTCGACGTTCTCCACCACCACGATGGCGTCGTCCACCAGGATGCCGATCGCCAGGACCATGCCGAACATGGTCATCATGTTCACCGAGAACCCCAGCAGGTACATCACCATCAGCGTACCCAGCAGGCACACCGGCACCACGATGGACGGGATCAGGGTGTAGCGGACGTTCTGCAGGAACAGGAACATCACCAGGAACACCAGGACCATCGCTTCGATCAGGGTGTGGATCACCTTCTCGATGGCCACGTCGACGAAGCGCGAGGTGTCGTAGGGCACGCTGTACTGCATGTCCTCGGGGAAGAACGCCGACAGTTCGGCGAGACGCTGTTTCACCAAGGTAGCGGTCTGGATCGCGTTGGCCCCGGGCGACAGCTGGATAGCCCCGCCCACGGTGGGCGTGCCATTCAGTCGCGAGGAAATGTTGTAGCTCTCCTTGCCGAGTTCCAGGCGCGCGACATCGGCGAGCCGGACCAGCGAGCCGTCCTCGTTGGCGCGCAGCACTACCTGGCCGAACTCCTGCGGATCGTCCAGGGTGCCCTTCACCGCCAGGGTCGCCGTCAGCTCCTGCGCGGAACTGCCCGGTGCGCTGCCGAAGGCGCCGGCCGGCACCTGCACGTTCTGCCCGCGGATGGCATTGCTCACGTCGTCGATGGAGAGGCCGAAGCCCACCAGCTTCTGCGGATCGATCCAGACCCGCATGGCCGCCTCGGAAGAGAAGAATTGCAGCTTGCCGACGCCCGGCAGGCGCCGCAGCTCGTTGTTGATATTGCGCGCGGCGTAGTCGCCGAGGGCGGTGGTGTCGCTGCGCTGAGCGCCTTCCTTGTAGCTGAGCGCATAGATCAGCAGGAAACCGGCGCTGGTCTGCTCGACCTGCAGGCCCTGGGTCAGCACCGCCTGCGGCATGCGCGCCTCGGCTTTCTTCAGGCGGTTCTGCACGTCCACCTGGGCCAGGTCCGGATCGGTGCCCGGCTCGAAGGTGACGACGATCTCGGCGGTGCCGTTGGAGTTGTTGGTCGACTCGAAGTAGAGCAGGCCCTTGGCGCCGTTCAGCGACTCCTCGAGCACACTGGTGACGGAGTCCACCAGCACCTTCGCCGAGGCGCCGGGATAGGTGGCGGTGATGGTGATCTGTGGCGGCGCGACATTGGGGTACTGCGCTACCGGCAATTTGGAAATGACCAGCAGGCCGGCCAGGGAGATGAACAGGGCCACCACCCAGGCGAAGTTCGGCCGCTTGATGAAGAATTCGGACATCGGAAAATCCTCGGGGCGAACCCGCCCTTACTGTTGCGGCGCAGATGACTGGGCTTGCGCCTGGGCACCATCCGGCTTCGGCACGATCTTCACCCCCGGCTGCACCGCAGCCAGGCCGCCGACTATGACCCGGTCACCCGGCTCCAGGCCCTCGGTGATCTGCCAGCGCGAACCCTGCATGACGCCGGTACCGACGCTGCGCGCCTCGGCGCGCTCGTCGGCGCCCACCACCATCACCTGGGCGCTGCCGTCGCTGGAGCGGCGCACGGCCCGTTGCGGCACCAGGATCGCCTGGTTGTCGATGCCCTGGGGCGTACGTACGCGCACGTACATGCCCGGCAGCAGGACCCCGTCGGGGTTGGCGAACTTGCCGCGCAGGGCGATCTGGCCGGTGCCGCGATCCACCGCCACGTCGGCGAACTGCAACGCGCCCTGGCGCTCGTAGGGCGTCCCTTCGACGCGCAGGGTCAGCGCCTGGCTGTCGCCGGCGGCCAAGGTGCCTTTCTTCAGGGCGTCGCGCAGGCGCAGGGCCTCGGCCGCGGTCTGGGTGAAATCCGCATAGATCGGATCGAGCTGCTGGATACGCGCCATCAGCGTCGCCTCGCCCTGCCCGACCAGCGCGCCCTCGGTCACCAGCGCGCGGCCGATGCGCCCGGAGATCGGCGCAGTGACCGAGGCGTAGCCGAGGTTCAGGCGCGCGGTCTCCAGGTCGGCCTGGGCCGAGCGGGTCGCCGCCTCGGCGCTGCGCAGGTCGGCGGTGGCGGTATCGAAGTCCTGCTGGCTGACCGCCTGGATCTTCACCAGCGGCTCGTAGCGACGCACCCGCGCCTGCGCCTCGAACAGCACCGCGCGGTTCCGCGCCAGCTCGCCCTCGGCGCGCGACACCGCAGCCTTCAGCGGTGCCGGATCGATCTGGAACAGCAGGTCGCCAGCCTTGACGTCGGCGCCCTCCTCGAAGCGCTTCTGCACGACGATGCCGGCCACCCGCGCGCGCACCTCGGCGACCCGCACCGGTTCGATCCGCCCAGGCAGTTCCGAACTCAGCGCCAGGGGCTCGGCCTGCACCGTCAGGACCTCCACCGGCAACACCATTTCGGCGACCTCCTGTCGCTCTTCCGCCGGCCCACAACCCGCCAACGCGATGGCCATAGCCAACGCCCCGATCCTTCCTATTGCACGCAAATCAGCCATGACCCACCCGACCGTTGATTGAAAACGGATCGAATGGTACTTTTTCGAGCTAATTGAGTCAATATTGTCTCAAATGATCTTTTGTCATCTAATTCCTTTGGACGCGAGGCCAGTTTTCTGCACAATGCGCACAATCGGAAAAACCAACCGGGACCCATCGATGACCCTGATTTCCCATGACGAGCGACTCATCAAGGCACTGGCAGTCGCTATCGTCGACCGCCCGCGAGCGACGCTGAAGGAACTGGCCGAGGCGGCCGGCGTAAGCAAGGCCACCCTGCACCGCTTCTGCGGCACGCGGGACAACCTGGTGCAGATGCTCGAGGACCACGGAGAGACCGTGCTGAACCAGATCATCCAGGCCTGCGACCTGGAGCATGCCGAGCCTCTGGAGGCGTTGCAGCGCCTGATCAAGGAACACCTCACCCACCGCGAGCTGCTGGTATTCCTGGTATTCCAGTACCGCCCGGACTTCCTCGACCCGCACGGCGAAGGCGCACGCTGGCAGTCCTACCTGGAAGCGCTGGACGCCTTCTTCCTGCGCGGACAGCAGAAAGGCGTGTTTCGCATCGACATCACGGCAGCCGTGTTCACCGAACTGTTCATCACCCTGGTCTACGGCATGGTCGATGCGGAACGCCGCGGTCGGGCGGCCAGCTCCAATTCCGCGCATACCCTGGAGCAGATGTTCCTCCACGGCGCTTCCAATCCGGCGCGCTCCTGACCCTTGCGCCCGCGGCGGCGCCCCTCTCGTCGCCGCATGGCACGGACCGATCCGCGTGCCGTCGACTTCGGCCGCCCGGAGGCCTGCTCGACACTCGGGAAGATCAGTCGTCACCGGTCCTGCGACAAAGTGCCTCGACAGCCGGAAAGGACCGTGACGCTCGTCGGCGATACTGGCACTTGGCCTTGCTTCCGGGCATCCTAACTGTCTACCGAATCACACCTCCCCCAGGAATTCCGGTCAGTGTCGACCCCCTCGCTAACCCCGTCGCCGCCTCCCGCCGGCGACCCACTGACCGTACCCGACCGACCGGCAGCCAAGGCTGGCCTGCTGTTGCTGGTCCTGTTGATGCTCGGCCTGCTGCTCTGGCAGATGAGCCAGGAGCTGCGCCAGCAGGAAGGCTTCGAACACGAGCGAGCCGCGGCCCAGCTCGATCGTCTCAACGACCGCCTGTCCCTGACCCTCGAACTCAAGGCGCGCACCGCCCTCGCCCTGCTCCCGGGCGTGCCCCCCAGCGAGCGTGGCGAGATCCAGAACAGGCTGTTGCCACGCATCAGCGATGCGCTGCCACAGGTGCGCCAGTTGCAATGGGTGGACAGCGCCCCGCAGACGGGCAGCCCGTCGCCGGAAACGACGCTGCCCGAGCAGTTGCGCCAGCACGCCGGCTCCGGCCTCTACCACTATTGCCTCGACCCGCGCGACGGCGAATCCCTCTACCTGACCCTGCGCGAACCCGGCAGCCGCCGCGACAGTGGCTTCTGGCTGTTGCACCTGGCCAGCGACAGCCTCGCCCAGTGGAGTCCCGACCTCCCCACCGGCAACCTGCTCTGGCGCCTGGAAGACCAATACGCCGGGCGGGTGCTCTGGCATACCCCAGGGAGCACGGCGCTGCTCGACGACATGCAGACCCTCGGCGTGGAACCGCTGCGCAACAGCGACTGGCAGCTTCGCGGGCTCTACGACAGCACGCGAGTGCGGCTCGGCCTGCTGCCGGGAATCGGCGGCGAGCTGGCGATCTTCCTCCTGCTGGTCGGCGTCACCGTGTACATGCTGCTGCGCCTGCAC
>NZ_SCND01000157.1:0-13075 GCF_005503585.1 Pseudomonas sp. 2VD | reverse complement strand
TTCTTCGCCGACCCCCGCGAAGTCCTGCGCCAGGTGGTGGCCAGGTTCACCGAGATGGAACTGACCATCGTCGCCGCCTTCGAGCTGGAGTTCTACCTGATCGACCAGGAGAACGTGAACGGCCGGCCGCAGCCGCCGCGCTCGCCGATCTCCGGCAAGCGTCCGCAGTCGGTGCAGGTGTACTCCATCGACGACCTCGACGAATACGTCGAGTGCCTCCAGGACATCATCGACGGCGCCCGCGCCCAGGGCATCCCGGCCGACGCCATCGTCGCCGAATCCGCACCGGCGCAGTTCGAGGTCAACCTCAACCACGTCAACGACGCCCTCAAGGCCTGCGACCACGCGGTGCTGCTCAAGCGCCTGGTCAAGAACATCGCCTACGACCACGAGATGGACACCACCTTCATGGCCAAGCCCTATCCGGGCCAGGCCGGGAACGGACTGCACGTGCATATCTCGCTGCTCGACAAGCACGGCAACAACATCTTCACCAGCGAGGATCCCGAGCAGAACGCCGCATTGCGCCATGCGATCGGCGGCGTGCTCGAGACCCTGCCGGCCTCCATGGCCTTCCTCTGCCCGAACGTCAACTCCTACCGCCGCTTCGGTTCGCAGTTCTACGTGCCGAACGCGCCGAGCTGGGGCCTGGACAACCGCACCGTGGCCCTGCGCGTGCCCACCGGCAGCCCGGACGCGGTACGCCTGGAACATCGCGTCGCCGGCGCCGACGCCAACCCCTACCTGCTGCTGGCCTCGGTGCTTGCCGGGGTGCACCACGGGCTGACCAACAAGGTCGAGCCGGGTGCCCCGATCGAAGGCAACTCCTACGAGCAGCTGGAGCCGAGCCTGCCGAACAACCTGCGCGACGCCCTGCGCGAACTGGACGACAGCGAGATCCTGGCGAAGTACATCGATCCGAAGTACATCGACATCTTCGTCGCCTGCAAGGAAAGCGAGCTGGAGGAGTTCGAGTACTCGATCTCCGACCTCGAGTACAACTGGTACCTGCACACCGTGTGAGCATGGGCGGGTGGCTCCGGTCCGGCGCCGCCCGCCCGTTCTTCCGTCGAGGTTCCCACCCTTGCTGAAGGTAGACGGCGGCAAGCCTGCGGTTTCCGCCCGTCCGCCTTCCTTTGCTGTGCATTAGAAAAAGAAGAAATCGAGGCAAGCATACCCATGTCGAATCCTCCCCCCACCGCAGAACGAACCCAGCTTCGCAAGTCCCTCAAGCTGTGGCAGATCGTCATGATCGGGTTGGCCTACCTGACCCCGATGACCGTCTTCGACACCTTCGGCATCGTATCCGGGATTTCCCAGGGACACGTGCCCACCGCCTACCTGCTGGCCCTCGCCGGCGTGCTGTTCACCGCGATCAGCTACGGCAAGCTGGTCCGCCAGTTCCCCACCGCAGGCTCGGCCTATACCTACGCGCAACGGGCGATCAATCCCCATGTCGGCTTCATGGTCGGCTGGTCGTCGCTGCTGGACTACCTGTTCCTGCCGATGATCAACGCGCTGCTGGCGAAGATCTACCTGACCGCACTGTTCCCCGAGGTCGCGCCATGGGTCTGGGTGGTGATGTTCGTGTTGATCATGACCCTCATCAACATCAAGAGCGTGAACCTGGTCGCTAATTTCAACACCGTCTTCGTGCTGGTCCAGCTGGCGATCATCGTGGTCTTCATCGGCCTGGTGATCCATGGCCTGAACAACGGGGAGGGGACCGCCACGGTGCTCAGCACCCAGCCGTTCTTCTCCGAGCACGCGCATCTCTCGGCGATGGTGGCGGGGGCGACGATCCTCTGCTTTTCCTTCCTCGGTTTCGACGCGGTGACCACGCTGTCCGAGGAAACCCGCGACGCCGCCAAGGTGATCCCGCGGGCGATCTTCCTCACCGCGCTGTACGGCGGGGTGATCTTCATCACCGTGTCGTATTTCCTGCAGTCCTATTTCCCGACCAACGTCCGCTTCAAGGAGCCTGACGCGGCGTTGCCGGAAATCGCCCTGTACGTCGGCGGTAAGCTGTTCCAGTCGATCTTCCTCTGCGCCACCTTCATCAATACCCTGGCGTCTGGCCTGGCCTCCCAGGCCAGCGTGTCGCGCCTGCTGTACGTGATGGGGCGGGACAACGTGCTGCCGGAGCGGATCTTCGGCTTCGTCCATCCGAAATGGCGTACGCCGTCGATCAACGTGCTGATCGTGGGCATGGTGGCGCTCTCGGCGATCTCCTTCGATCTGGTGACGGCGACCGCGCTGATCAATTTCGGCGCCCTGGTGGCCTTCACCTTCGTCAATCTCTCGGTGATCGTGCATTTCTATGTGCGCGGCGGGCGCAACCGCAGCCTCAAGGAGCATTTCCACTACCTGGTCCTGCCATTGCTCGGCGCGGCCATCGTCGCGGTGCTCTGGCTCAACCTGGAAAGCACCTCGCTGGTGATGGGGCTGATCTGGGCCGGACTGGGCTTCGGCTACCTGTTCTACCTGACTCGCAGCTTCAGCCGTCCGCCGCCGCGCTTCCAGGAGAGCGAGCTGAGCCCGACCCAGTGAGGCGAGCGGTGAATGGATTCAGCGAAAAAGTGAAGGAAAAAGATTGGTAATCTTCACGAAATTTTCACGGTGACGGGTCAATCATGGACCCATGGCTAACGGACTAGCCCCCCATCTGAAGCCCGCCTCACGGCGGGCTTTGGCTATCTGCAGACAGCGAATTCCGCGTTTTCCCTCCTTTTCACAGGGGTTTCCGGCCTCCCGGCTGGCAATGCACCTGCGACGACATGTCCGAATCCAGACAGAATTGGACGCCCCCAAAAAGCGCAGACACGGCTAGAATCCACGCCGTCCCGATCCGGTTCGATGGCCGTGGCGGGGGAGCCCGGTATCCGCTGGTCGGTGTTTCCTGTGGTGCTGCGCGTCCTTCCCTAGACTACCCGGCTCGCTCGAACCATCCCTTCGCGGGGGCGGAACGGCACAGGGTCGTTCGGCATGGAAGCTGCCTGGGCCGGCCTTCGACACACCTATAAGAGTAGAAATCTGCATGACATACCCTGAACGTCCCCTGCTTCATCTGCTGACGCGTACCAGCCTGGTGGGCCAGATCATCGTCGGCCTGATCGCCGGCCTGCTGCTCGCCAGCTTCTTCCCGGCCGCCGCGCTCAAGGTCGGCTTCATCGGCAAGGTCTTCGTTTCCGCGCTGAAGGCCGTCGCGCCGGTACTGGTGTTCGTCCTGGTGATGGCATCCATCGCCAACCACAGGCAAGGCCAGCAGACCCATATCCGGCCGATCCTGCTGCTGTACCTGGTCGGCACCTTCAGCGCCGCGGTGGTGGCGGTGATCGCCAGCTTCGCCTTCCCCTCGAGCCTGGTGCTGGCCAGCCATCCGGGCGAGATGTCGCCTCCGGGCGGCATCGCCGAGGTGCTCCAGTCCCTGCTGCTGAGCGTGGTGGACAACCCGGTCAACGCCCTGATCTCGGCCAACTTCATCGGCATCCTGGCCTGGGCCATCGGCCTCGGCATCGCCTTCCGCCACGCCAGCGATACCACCCGCAACCTGCTCTCCGAGCTGTCCAACGGCGTCTCGCTGATCGTCAAGGTGGTGATCCGCTTCGCCCCGCTGGGCATCTTCGGCCTGGTCGCCTCGACCTTCGCCGAGTCCGGCGTCGAGGCCCTGAAAGGCTACGCCCACCTGCTGGTGGTGCTGCTCGGCTGCATGCTGTTCGTGGCCTTCGTGGTCAACCCGCTGATCGTGTTCCTGAAGATCCGCCGCAATCCCTATCCGCTGGTGCTGACCTGCCTGCGCGAAAGCGGCATGACCGCGTTCTTCACCCGCAGCTCGGCAGCCAATATCCCGGTCAACCTGCAGCTCTGCGAGCGCCTGGGCCTGCACGAAGACACCTATTCGGTATCGATCCCGCTGGGCGCGACCATCAACATGGCCGGCGCAGCGATCACCATCACCGTGCTGACCCTGGCAGCGGTGCATACCCTGGGCATCGCCGTGGACGTACCGACCGCGATCCTGCTCAGCGTGGTGGCGTCGGTCTGCGCCTGCGGCGCATCCGGCGTGGCCGGCGGCTCGCTGCTGTTGATCCCGCTGGCCTGCAGCCTGTTCGGGATTCCCAGCGAGGTGGCGATGCAGGTGGTAGCGGTAGGCTTCATCATCGCGATTCTCCAGGACTCCGCGGAGACGGCGCTGAACTCCTCGACCGACGTGCTGTTCACCGCCGCCGCCTGCCTGGCGGAGGAGCGCAAGGCGAGCGCCGCCTGATTCGATCCCTGGATCACGGAAGAAACCGCCCTCGGGCGGTTTCTTCGTTTCGCTCCGGCGCGCTTTGACCTGTGCGCCGCGCTGCGGCCTAATGTTCGCCCGTCCTTCCCGAGTTGCCGCATGTCGTCTCCTTCCTTGCCCGACGCCAGTCTCCGCGCCAGCACCCTGCATCTGCCGGCCGGCCCCTGGAGCACCGTGCTCGATTGTCTCTGCGCGCGTTTCCCGGCCATCGACCGCGACACCTGGCTGGCGCGCATGCAGCGGGGCCGGGTGCTGGACGCCGAGGGGCGTGCGCTGGGCCCGCAGGCGGCGTATCGCGAAGGCCTGCGTGTGCACTACTTCCGCGAGTTGCCGGCGGAGGCGCCGATCCCTTTCGAGGCGCGCATCCTGTACCGCGACGAGCATCTGCTGGTGGCGGACAAGCCGCACTTCCTGCCGGTGATGCCGGCCGGCGGCTATGTCGAGCAGACGCTCCTGGCGCGGCTGGCCCGCAGCACCGGCAATCGCGACCTGGTGCCGCTGCATCGGATCGACCGGCATACCGCCGGGCTGGTGCTGTTCTCGACCAATCCCGGCAGCCGCGGGCGCTACCAGGCGCTGTTCCGCGAGCGGCGTATCGACAAGTACTACGAAGCGATCGCTCCGGCCTTGCCGCGACTGGACTTCCCGTTGCTGCGCAGGACCCGCCTGGTGCCCGGCGAGCCGTTCTTCCGCATGCGCGAAGGCGAGGGCGAGCCGAACAGCGAGACGCGCATCGAGGTCGCCGAGCGCAACGGCCGCTGGTGGCGCTACCGGCTGTATCCGGTGACCGGCAAGAAGCACCAGCTGCGCGTGCACCTCGCGGCACTCGGCGCGGGTATCCAGAACGACGGGTTCTATCCCGAGCTGCTGGACGCCGAGGACAGCCCCGACGATTACCGGCGGCCGCTCAAGCTGCTGGCCAGGGGGCTGCGCTTCGACGACCCGCTGAGCGGGGAGAGGCGTATGTTCGAATCCGGGCTGCGGCTCGATTGGCAGGTGTAGGCGACAGGCTCGCCAGCGGAATGCTGGCGTACGTCGCCGACCCGGAGCGCATGGCGCGTTTCTATGAGCAGGCGCTCGGCCTGGAGGGCTGCGCGGGCGAGTAGAAGAATCGCCCGCTGTGCGGCTGGACGCGCCCGCCGGAGCGGGCGCGCGTCGCTCAGGGACGCTTGTCCAGCTTGACCACCAGGCGCAGTTGCTCGACGCAACCGCGGCTCTGCTCGATCAGCTTGCCGAACTCGGCGCTGTTGATCTCGTCGTGGTTGAGCCAACTGGTCTTCTGCACTTCCCGGTAGCGATAGTGGTAGCCGCCGTCCTTGGCCGGTTCGGCCTGCAGGTCGATGTCGAACCAGGGGCTGCGGATCTCGCAACTGTGCGCCGGCTCGTCGGTCTTGCCGCCGGACAGGCTGATGTCGTAGGAGGTGATCTGCGGTTCGCCCAGGTACAGCTCGGCCAACTGGCCTTCGCTGCGGTACTTGGCGAACGCGTCCCACTGGCTGGCCAGGTCCTGGCGGTTGTAGAAATACTCTCCGCCGAGCCGGTCGAGGGCGCGGCGGTCGGTAAGCCTGGCACTGATCGTATAGCTGGGCGGCAGCACGAACTGGCTGTCGTCGCGCTCCAGCACGCAGTCGCTGCCTTCCTTGGCGAAGTTGCGGCACAGGTCCTGGTCGGTGCTGGTGCGGCCGCGTTGGCGATCGGCGACGCTGAGCTGCATCAGCGGCGCATTGGAAAGCTCCACGCGCGACTCGACCCGGGCTTCGCCGTCATGGGTGTAATGCTCGCTGCGGGTCACGCGCAGGGTGTCGCCGGGCGCTTCCAGGGGAATCTCGTCGCGCCGCACCTTGCCGTCGGCGCCCAGCACCAGCGCCCAGCGCTGCTGGATGTCGGGCATGGTGCGGCCGGGAGCGAACACCGGGTTGGTCGGGTCCAGCCACCAGGTCTTGCCGTCCACCTCGGCGCGGACGATGGCATGGTTCGGCGCGTACATGCCGGGCACCAGCAGGTCCCAGACCACGTCGCCGCGGCTGACCAGGGTCGGTTCGGCCTTGATCCCGGCGGCCTTGAGCATGGCGGCGAGGAGGATCGCCAGGTCCTTGCAGTCGCCGTAGCCATTGCGCTCGATCTCCGCCAGGGAGAAGGGCACGTAGCCGCGCTCGCTGGCGCGCCAGTCGCCCAGGTAGCGGTAGGTGTCGTTGATGTACTGCATCAGGCCGGCGACCTGCTCGCGGGCCGGCTTGCCCTTCACCGCGGCGACGGCCGCCGCGGCGCCCTTGGGCAGCTCCGCGGCGAGGATCTCGTTGTAGCGCGCGGCGAACGGGCCGAAGTTGTCCTGCAGGTCCAGCGAACTGCCCAGCTCCAGGCGCGGGGTATGGCGCAGGTAGGCGTTGCCGGCTTCGTTGATGTAGTTGGTGTATTGCGGCTTTTTCAGGCTGACCTTGAGGGTCTTCTTGTCGGCGCTCTGTTCGATGCGATAGGCGTCCATCAGCTCGCTGCGCACGAAGATCGGCCGCTCGGCCTTGAACTCGGCGACGAAGCGGTCGTCGCGCACCGGCATCGGCGGGCGGCTGAGGATGTAGTGGAACTGGGTGCTCAGCGGCTTGGCGGTGAAGTGCTCGCGCAAGGTGTAGCTGATGCGGGTGCCGACGCGCAGGTTGGGGAACGCCAGGGAGGTCTGGCGTTCGCGCAGGAAGCCCTGGTCCGGGTTCGGCGCGGTGCGCGTATCGATCTGCGACTGGTCCAGCGGCACCGGCTTGCCGCCGGGCTGGGTCAGCTCGGCCTTCTCCACGATCAGGCTGTCGGTCTCCGCGTAGCTGCGATCGATGCGCGAGAGCATCTCGCGGCCGCTCGGCTTGAGGATGGTGAAGCTGTAGGTGCTCACGCAATCGGTGCTGTTGTCGGCGTTGAACTGGCAGCGGAACTCGGTTTCGCCGGCCAGCGGCGCTTCGGCGATCGGTTGCAGCGCGGCGAGGGCTGGGGTGGCGGCGCAGAAGACGCTGGCGGCGAGGAAGGAAGGGGAGAAGGGATGACGGGGCATCGGAGCCTCAGGATGAAACGTTTGAGCGGAACTCCCCGGCGTAGCCGGGCGCAAGGGGGCGCCGGGCGATAGCCGGGGAGATGGACCCTGAATGATAGGTTTTATCAATTCCGCATGTCGACCGGCGGGTCCGGTTATGTGCGGGATGTCGCCGTTGCGATCTTTTCGCCGGCTTCATTCGCCGGGCTTCGCCGTTCTGTGGCAGGCGCACGCCTGTTCCTGGCGCTCCGGAACCGGGTCGTAGCCGCCCGGGTGCCAGGGGTGGCAGCGCAGCAGCCGGCGCGCGCCGAGGTAGCCGCCTCGCAGCGGGCCATGTACGCGGATGGCTTCCAGGGTGTAGTGCGAGCAACTGGGGTAGAAGCGGCAGCGGGGACCGATCAGCGGGCTGATTGCGTACTGGTAGAAGCGGATCAGCCCGATCAGCAGGAACTTCATGGCGAGCCCTCGGCGGGGTTGCGGCGGCGAGCGGGCATTGTAGCGCCGTTGTCGGTCCTCAAGGAGCATTCTCCGCCGCGCAATATAGGGTCCGCCCGTCGACGAGGCTGCGAGCAGTCGCCAGGCGGCCGCGCAGGCCGGGTTCTTCCGGCGCCAGCGTGCCCTCGCGCCAAGCGCCTCCGCGCAATGGAATCAGTGCCGAACGGCCGTAGCCCGGGCAGTACGCCTCGGCGTCGCCCTCCAGGTAGTCGACGCCGTCCAGGGTCAGCTCGCCGACATTCCAGCGCGCGCCGAGGTAGGCCTGGCGGAACGGCCCGTCGGCAAGAACGTAAAAGCCCCCGCGCACCTTGCTGGCCGCCGTGGTGAAGCCGATGGTGCGGCGCGGTTGCGGGATCACCAGCAGCGGTCGCCGTGGGTCGGCGAAGGCCTCCTGCAACTCGACCAGGCGCTGGCGGGTGGCGCCCATCTCACGCCGGTAGCGCTCGCCGCGCGCCCGCGCGTCGTCGGGAAGTTCGCTCCAGGCCGGAGGCTGGTCGCGCAGCAGGTAGTCCAGCGGCCAGGTGCCGGCTATCGCGGCCTCCTTCCAGTCCGCGTCGTCGTCGCGCAGGTCCAGCAGCACTCCGGCCAGCGCGCCGATCTCGTAGGCTTCGCTGTCGACGCCGACGCCGATCTCGTTGGCATCGTAGAAGGCCAGCGCGTACTCCCGCAGCGCCTGCCGATAGCGTTGCGGATCCTCGGCGAAATCGGTGCGGTAGCGCGCGGCGGCGGCCATCTCGATGTAGCGCGCGGTGCCTTCGCTGAGATCGACCTGCGCCGCCAGCCGGCTTTCCTCGGGAGCCGCTTCGCGCCAGCGGCGCAGCCAGCCCTGGGCGTCGCTCAGGTAGCTGTCGCGCTGCCCGGGCGTGCGCAGGGCCTGGAGCAGCGACTGGAACAGGGCATAGCGGTATTCCCGCGGGCGCGGGTCGAGCGTGGCCAGGTCGCCGCGATAGCCACCGGGCTTGCGCAGGCCCGGCCAGTCTTCCTGGGCGTAGCGATGGAAGGCTTCGTGCGGGCCGATGGCGGCCAGCGTCTCGCTATTGCCGGTATTGCTCCGCAGGTGCGCGGCGCTGATCTGCAGCAGCACCGCCGGACGGCCCCGGTAACGCGGAAAGGCATAGCTCAGGTCGAGATCCGGGTCGCTGTCGCCCGCCGCCGTGGTGCGCTGCGCGCGGCCTTCGGCATCGGCGACCCAGGTACTGCGGCCATCGCTGTAGAGGAAGGCCTTGTCGGCCATCCGCCAGCCGGGCCAGAGTCGTTCGCTGTGCTGGCCGACGGCATGGGCATAGGCCAGGTAGCGGCGGGCGAACGACTCGCTGTCCGTCGCCGCGGCGGGAAGGGACAGGGCAAGCAGGAGCAGGGGCAGGGCTCGGGTCATGGCGGGTACGGTTGCGCAAGGTCGGTCGGGGCGACGAAGGTATCCCGCCGCTTCCCGATTGACCGTCGCGGCCGCTGCCGCGTTCCCCTAGGCGGTGTTGCGCGCCCGCGCCAGGTCGCGCAGCGGCGGGGCGCCGAACAGCCGGCTGTACTCGCGGCTGAACTGCGACGGGCTTTCGTAGCCGACCCGGTAGCCGGCGGCGGCCACTTCCAGGCCCTCGCTGAAGATCAGCCGGCGTGCTTCCTGCAAGCGCAGCTGCTTCTGGTACTGCAACGGGCTCATCGCGGTCACGGCCTTGAAGCGGTGGTGCAGGGTCGAGGGGCTGAGGTTGACCACCTGGGCCAGTTGCTCGATGCGCAGCGGCTTGCCGTAGTTCTGGTTGATCCAGTCGATGGCGCGGGTGATGCGGTGGGCCTGGCTGTCGGCGATGGCGATCTCGTGCAGGCGCTGGCCCTGGCCGCTGCGCAGCAGCCGGTAGAAAATCTCGCGGAGGATCAGCGGCGCCAGCATCGGGATGTCGCGCGGGCTGTCCAGCAGATGGATCAGGCGCAGCACCGCATCCAGCAGGCTGGCGTCGATACGGTCGACGTAGAGGCCGCGGTCGCCGCGCCGGCTGGCCACTTCCATGGGCCCGGCGTCGGAGATCAACTGGGTGATTTCCGCCGGGTCGATATCCAGCCGGACGCAGAGGTAGGGCGCGTCCGGCGAGGCGTCGATCACCTGGCCGGCCAGCGGCAGGGTGACCGAGACCACCAGGTAGTGCAACGGATCGTAGATATAGCGCTCCTCGGCCAACTGCACCTCCTTGCGGCCCTGGGCGATGATGCACAGGGCAGGTTTGTGCATGCCGCGCGCCGGCAGGGTGGGGCCGTCGGCGCGGATCAGGGCGAGGGGTTCGACGGCGGTGTCGTAGATACCGTCGCGGGGACAATGCCTGAGCAGCGACTGCGCCAGTTCGCTCTGGCGCTGGCGCAATTCGGCGGGGAGATCGACGGAAAGAAGCGGGGTGTTTTCGCTCATGCGGGGACTCGCGGGGGAAACCTTCCCAAGACTAGCGCGCGTCGCGGCGACAGGCATCCATCGCGCTGCGCGATGGCAGGATCAGGCAAGCATTCGCCAGGAACAGGCAAGCCAGCTCGTTTCACCGGGCGCAAGCGGATGAGAAAAAACCGGAACGCGGCAGTTTCAGGCAAGAACCCGACAGTATCCGTCTACCGATTCCCCGCGCCGTCCCCCTAATCTGGCTGGCATGGCGGAATCTCCGTCATGCCGATGGGAAATACCTGCAGGGGGACACACCTATGTCAAATCAACAGGCCAGACTGTCATCGGGCGGCGTGCCGCCGGAGCGCGCGCCGGGCGCCTCCCGTTCGCGGTCGCGCGACGGCGCGCGGGTCCCCGACACGCCTTCCCGTTCGCCTGCCGGCCCCGCCGCGGGCGGCGCGCTGGCGCGGACCCATCCCGGCAATTGGTAATCGGAGGCAGGGCACATGCGTCACCCTTACACCCCACAGCGGCTGGCCGGCGTCTCGGCGCCGCCGGCCCTTCCACTCCTGGTGCCGCTTGCGCAGCGGCGAATCCATGTCGAGGAGGCAGAGAGCATGCCAGCGTTCAATCGGGCCAGTCACCTGGTCAGCATTCGCGCCCGCAGCGGCCAGTCGCACCGCCTCGGCCTGCGCCTGCAAGAGCTGGCGCAGGCGGGCCAGGCTGCACCCGGTTGCCTGCGCTACGAACTGCGCCAGGCGGACGGGGACGCCGACCTGTGGCTGTTGCACAGCGAGTGGAGCGATGAAGCGGCCATGCAGGCGTACCTGTCCGGCGACGCCCAGCGGGTCTTCGCCGAGGTGCTCTGGCAAGCGCTGGCGGCGACCCTGGACGTGCAGGAGCGGCCGTTCTGAAACCGGGCGGGCGGATGACGCGGCGCGGCGTCCGCCCGTCCCCCTTGTTCTGGCGTCTCAGCGATCCGGCGCGACCGGCGACTGGTCCGCTCGTTCGTCTTCGACGTCGCGATGTCGCTCGAAGGCGGTCGCCGGCGAGCCATCGGCATTGACCTGCAACACCGCGCGCGGACGACCGTCCTCGCCAATGAATACCTGGCCGATCCCGGCGCTGTTCCACAGGCGCTCGCCGGCCTGGCTGTGCTGCGGAACGCGCGGGCGGATTTCCAGGCTGCGCCGCTGGGTCAGCCAGTTCAGCGGCGACCAGGGCGCATAGAGCCAGCGGTTGAGGCGGTCGAACCAGTCCAGCAGGCGTCGCGGGAATTCGTTCTTGATCCCGCTGCTGGTGATCTGCCAGAGCCGGGGCCCGCGCTCGCGGTGGCGAATCCGGATGTCGTAGACGAAGGAGTAATGCACGTCGCCGGAAAGGATCAGGTAGTTACCCGGCGTGCGCGAGTGGCGGAAGATGTTCATCATCACCGAGGCCGCGCCGCGATGGGCCATCCAGTTTTCCGCATCGACCAGCAGCGGCTGGCCGATCCAGCTGAAGAGCTTCTGCACGCCCTCGATCAGCTTGACCCCGAACATCGGCGCCGGCGACACGATGATCGCCGCCTTTTCGCCGAGCAGATCCTGCTGGAGTTCACTCAGCGCCTCCCAGTCCATCAGCCCGGAGGGCCGGCCCAGGTTGCGTTCGCTGCGCCAGCGGCGGGTGCGCGTGTCGAGGACGATCAGGGTCGGGCTGCCAGGCAACCGGTAGTGCCAGTGCTGGAAGTCGAGCAGGGCATCGAGCAGGCGGTCCTGCTCGGCGCAGGGCAGCCGGCCGTCTGCCGCGGCACCCTCCATCAGGGCCGCGACCGGCGCCAGCCATTCGCCGCAATGCTGCGGGTCGTTGCCCCAGCCCTGGCAGAGCAGGTAGGCAAGCAGGGCGTTGCCGATGATCCGCCGGGAGAACGGATGGCCGTAGGCGGTCAGCTCCCAGCGCGCGGAAAGGTTCCAGTCGTCGGTGATGTCGTGGTCGTCGAAGATCATCAGCGACGAGATATGCGCCAGTGCCCGCGCCACGCCGGGCAGGCCATCGCGGAAGGCTTCGATGCGCCGGCGCTCGTCGGCGAAGCGCTGCGCGTGCCGCGCATCCAGCCCCGGCGGCGGTTCCAGCCTGACCAGGCGCCAGGGCGCCGGCGACCAGACCAGCAGGTACATCGCCAGCACCTCGGCCAGGCCGACCAGATGGTTGTGGGCGTTGGCCGAGGTGAAGATCGGCTTCTTCACCCCGCCGAAGAAGCGCTCGCGCAGGGCTTCGTTGGACTTGAAGGCGGGCAGCAGGTCCTCGCGCCGGTAGTAGGTGGCCGGGTGTGCGTAGAGCGCCTCGCTGTCGTCCACCAGCGCGCCTTCCAGGTGTTCGCCGTACAGGCCGAGGCGGCGGATCAGCCCATGGATGGCCACCAGCATCGGCCCGGCGACGTCGTCGGCGTAGACCTGGTCGCCGCTCATCATCAGCAACGCCGGGCGGCTTTCGGCCTGCAGCAGGTTTTCCTCCAGCAGCCGGTCGACCTGCAGCAGGCCATCGGCCGCCGGGTGATGCGGCTTGCGGCAGGAGCCGTGGAGCAACTGGTCGAGACGTGGCTTGAGCACCAGGCTGGCGCGCTGGCGACCGGGGTAGAGCAGATGCGGCGCCCATTCGGCGATTCCCGCGGGCTCCCGGCCGTCGGCGGCCAGACGCAGGTCGTAGTCGACCAGGCGGGCGCAGGGCAACGGCGGGTCGAGCGCGACATCCAGCAGGTGCAGCCAGGCATGGGTGCCGATGCGGATGGCCGAGTGGGTTCCTTCCGCGAGGCGGATCCGACGCTCCGCCTCGCCTTCGCTGGCGAGGATCAGTTCGATGGTCGTCGGGCATGACGTGGCCAGCCAGAACACCAGGCGTCCGCGCCAGCGCGGCGGCGCCGAGACGCCGGCCAGCCGCTGTG